>JADGBX010000050.1 GCA_015231265.1 Magnetococcales bacterium
CTTTTCCCGCCAAGCAGATCGTCAAGGCGATCAAGGGCTGTAAGGCTGTCTCGGTGATTGAGCGCTGTGATATCCCGACCATGGTCGATAACCCTCTCACCACTGATGTGGAAGCCTCCCTTGCCAAAGCGGCGATGTGGGTGGATGGGTTTGATCAGATCGGCATCATGCCGTTCGTCTTCTCGGGTGTCGGTGGTCTGGGTTCACGCGACGTGACTCCAGGGCATATCATCGCCATTACCCAGAACATGGTTAAAGGTCCGAAAGAGGGCAAGCGCTTCTTCTCAGTCGGTATTGAGCACCCCACGGCTCTGGATCCGGAAGAGGAGCCCGATGTGCGGCCTGAGGGATCGTTCTCGGTGCGCGTGCACTCAGTAGGTGGATACGGCTCGGTCACCACCAACAAGGTGATCGCCAGCATGCTGGGCGACATCTTCGGCTTCAAAGTGCAGGCGGCGCCCAAGTACGGTTCGGAGAAGAAGGGACTGCCGACCAACACCTACCTGACCGTGACACCGCCCACGGGTAAGATTCTTACCCACTGCGAGCTGCGTCAGGTTGAGTTCGTGCCGCTGATGGATCCCACCACCTGGTTCATGGGCAACCCGCTGGTTGGTCTGCAGGATGGCGGTATCGTCTTCCAGCACACTGATGAGAAGACCCCTCAGGAGCTGTGGGACTCTCTGCCTCCGTATGCTCGGTACTTCATGAAGGAACACAACATCAAGTTCTACGGTGTTGACACCATTGAGATCGCTCGTGAGTCGTGTAAATCAGACGATTCGTTGATTCAGCGCTTCCAGGGTGTGGTTCTGCTCGGTGTGTTCCTGCGGGTCACGCCGTTCCAGAAGAACGCCAACATGAACGATGATGATCTTTTCGTTGAAGTGCGCAAGCCACTGGACTACTACTTCGGCAAACGTGGTCAACAGGTGGTTGATGATAACCTCGACGCCGTGAAGCGTGGCTTCAGGCAGGTGATGGAAGTGACCCGCGACATCATGGATGCAACCGCGGCTGATGATCTGGCTGCCGGTAAAGAGGACTGGGACGCCAAGGGCAAGGACGTCAACGCCTTCTTCATCTAAATAAAACATCGTCCCGGCGCTTCCTTAACTGCGGAGGCGTCGGGGATGCCGATACACCGCACGGTGAGAATCGTGCAGAATGTCCTTCTGGAGGACGAACATGACGCAACGAGCCAAGATCTACGAATGCGCCACCCCGGAGTGGTACGATGCCGACCGGGCGCGGGAGATTATTGAAGCCTATAACTCCGGCAGAGGTTCCGGTTCCCCGGCTGACCGTTTTGCAGCCCGCTCGCTGGTGCCTGCCGGTTCCGGCTCCTACCGCGACTTTTCCTATATCGCGCCTGATCTGCCGATCTTCAATGCCGAGAACTGCACCGCTTGTATGGATTGTGTGCAGAACTGTCCCGACACCTCAATCTGGGGTCGGGTGGTGACGCCTGAGGATCTGGAAGCACAGCTGGCAAAGATCGATGATGAAGAACAGCGGGAACTGATCCGCAGCCAGTTTGTCAAAACCACCAAGTTCTGGAAAACCTACGAGAAGAAGAGAGATAAGGATCCTGAAGCACCGGCTGGTGCTCTCTTCGGTATCTTCATCGATCCCACCAAGTGTAAAGGGTGTGGTGAATGTGTGGTGGTGTGCGGTGAGCATGACGCCCTGAAGATGATCAAGAAGACACGGGATAATCTTCCCGACTTCTTCTCCATGTGGGACTACTACAAAGAGACCCCCGAGAGCCCTCCGGAGTATATCAATCCGCGACTCAAGGTGGATATCATGCTCAAGGATGCCGCCAATCACTATGTGGGTGGCGGTGGTTCCTGCATGGGGTGTGGCGAGGTGTCGGTTATCCGGCAGCTTCTGGCCATGACGCAGGAGAAGGTTGGCCACAAGTACGGTATTCTGGCTGCTACCGGCTGTAATACCGTCTACGGTTCGACCTATCCCTACAACCCCTTCCTGGTGCCCTGGAGCAACTCGCTGTTCGAGAACTGTGCCACGGTAGGCATGGGTGTGCGGGCGCACTGGGATCAGACGGGTCGTGAAGATCACCACGTCTGGGTCTTCGGTGGTGATGGCGCCATGCTGGATATTGGTTTCCAGGCGCTCTCCCGCATGTTGGCGTCGGGAATGAACATCAAGGCTTTGGTTCTTGATACCCAGGTGTACTCCAACACCGGTGGTCAGACATCCACGGCGACCTACATCGGTCAGGAAGCCAAGATGTCGATCCACGGTAAAGCGGTTCTGGGTAAGCAGGAGGCGCGCAAGGAGATCGGAAACATCGCCATGATGCATCCGCACACCTTTGTGGCGCAGACAATCGGTCCCATGACCAGCCATTTCTACAAGTCCGTCGAGCAGGCTCTGGACTACAATGGCCCGGCTGTGATCAACGTCTACACCACCTGTCAGCCCGAGCATCAGGTTGCAGACGACCTCTCTGCGGATCAGGCGATCCTGGCGGTTGAATCGCGGGCCTTCCCGCTCTTCATCTACCACCCGGAAGCGGGTCCGACCTTTGCATCACGGCTGTCATTGCAGGGGAACCCTTCGGTGACCCGTGACTGGCACCATCGCAAGACCAAAGAGGGTGAGGAGAAGGTTGATTTCCTGACCTTTGCCCGTAGTGAGGGACGCTTCCTGAAGCATTTTGATAAAGAGGGCAAGCCAACCCCGACCTTGTTGAAATCGCAAGAAGATCGCCTTGACAACTGGCGTCTGCTCCAGGAGCTGGCTGGTGTCAAGAATAGTGATTTCGCCAAAGAGATCGAAGAGGCTAAGGCGGCTAAGAAGCGCACCTGATCTCATTGGTAATCAGGACTTTGGGCGTGTTGTCCGAAGTTTGTTTGGAGAATAACGGTAGCGGCGTCGTGGATGGATATCCATGACGCCGTTGCTGTTTTCAATACACGTACGAGAGGAGTAAAAGGATGACCAACCTTGAAGGGATGACCTCAACACTTGTCAACCAGTTGCAGAAGCAACAGACTCTCAGTGCAAAGCAGGCCATTGCCATCTCAACGGCCATGGATATGGATGATGCTGTCGAAGCACTCTGTTCCGAGGCGTTTCGAGCCCTGGATGAGGCGGATCAGGATATGTTGTGTAGTGCCCTATTCACGCCGGATTCCGCTGACCGTCAGGAGATTGAACCTTACTTGTCCCGGCAAGGGTTAAACTGCCAGGAAGAGGAGGATCTGGTGGAGTCCATCTTCAACAAGGCCCCCGTCTGCCCTCTGGTGTGTGGGGACACGACGCTGCCTTTTTCGGTTCCTGAGATTGCGGTGGAGCGCTTTCTTCGCCTCATGCGTTGGCGGGCTTCTCTGAGCGATGCCCTGGTCCAGGCCATCAACGCGGTGACTGCCGACGGCGCGAGTCGAATGGTTCTGCGTACACTCTTGCGGGAACGGGTGTGGAGTCGGGCTGGAACCGGTGAGATGGCGACGCAGTATCTTGGCGTGATGGCAGAGAAGGGGAGCTTCTCGATGGAGAAGATGCGATTTCTCTCCGAATGGCTTATGGCCAACCGTCCCCACGATCTTGAGGAGCTGGCCGAGCATCTGCACAACCTGCAACGCGCCTATGATGAAGACGCCCAACATCCCATCTTCAATACCAGATTGGAGGATGGGCAAGGGGTGTCAATTCGCTCGAAATACTGCGGTGAGAAGGTGAGGGCCTACCGCCTCTCCATGGCGCAGTCGATTCTCGATGATCTGCAGAATAGCGCCTAACTTCGTGCGGTTCCTTGATCCCTGCCCAAATTGATGCCATATTATGTGCGATTTTGGAGATTCTGTGCTGAACCCAGGGTTGCGGGGGCAGAAGCGGCGTAAACAGTGATGTTTCGGCTTCTGTGTTTCTTGCGAAGTGTCTGTTTTTTGGGCGCCGGTGAGAACACTGCTCTGGAGGCACATTTCGGTATCGACAGTGGACGGCGTACCGGTGAGGAATCGAAGAGACACACAGAGAGTGTGCCGGTTTGGTGCAGGGCGCTCTTTTTTCACGCAGATCAACGACTCAATACGAAAGGTTTCGACAATAGGGTGTGACGCCCCGGGGGCGTGGTGTGTGAGTGACACAAGCTCTTGACGTTTCTCGATTGTGAGACCGTGGGGTTGGAAGCGCACCGGGTTTCCTGCCTTTTTTTTTGTCCGGTTCCCTAAAAAGGGGCCGGAAGTCGTCTGTATTCATTTGCCGATTTCATTGAGAAAGAGAGTAGAACAGGTTCGCTGATAGAGTGTTCTGCTGCGCTGTGCTTTGTTGCCGGAAAGTGGTTGACGATAGCAAGAGAAGAGTTGAGTGGATGGACAGTCTTGAAACCGTTAAAACCGTCGATATCATCTATGATGATGTCTCCTATTGCGTACCGGTCGACAGGACGGTTCTCAGCGCATTGGAGGAGGTGGGCATTCATTTTATCCGCAGCGTCGGCTGCCGTGGTGGAGTGTGCGGTGCCTGCACCATTCTGTATCGTGTTGGGTCCGACTACACGCTCAAGGCGGCTTTGATGTGTCAGGAGATGGTTCAGGATGGCATGTCCATTCTCCCACTCCCGTTCTTTCCCCAGCGAAAGCAGCCCCACCGGCTGGATCTCCCAGAGTCCGAGACACCGGACTATCGTGTTCTCAACCACTATCCCGAAGTGAATGGATGCATCATGTGCGGGGAGTGTACCCGTCTCTGTCCCATGGGGATCGATGTGATGGGATATGTGGGGATGGTGAAACGGGGAGATCTTCGCGGGGCTTCGGAGGAGTCCTTCACCTGCGTGCAGTGTCAAGCGTGTGCACTGCGCTGTCCGGCTCAGATCTCGCAGCCCAATGCAGCGATGATGGCGCGGCGCTATCACGCTCGTTATCAGGCTCCGCAGGCGGAACACCTGAGCAAAGCGATCGAGCGTATTGAATCCAAGGCATTTGATGCCGGATTTCGCAGGCTGCGCCGATTGGACGAAGATGAGTTGCGGGCGCTCTATCAGCGCCGTGAACGGGAGCCAACTGATGCCCATCCGGGCACTTGGCTGCCTGAAGACCGAAGTATGCTGTAGGACCGGGAGCGGTTTCGACGATGATGACCTCTGAAGAGATGATGCGCTTTCCCGAAGAGATGCGGCCCTCTCTGCGTATGGTCGAGCAGTCACGTAACGATCGTGTTGCTGCCGTTCGGCGTGGTGAGAGCTATCCTTCACTCTCTCTGACCGATAGGGAGGCGTGGTTGGAAGAGTTCCATCCCGACTACTCCTACGGTGGGCGGCGAGCATTGCGGGTCGGGCCGTCACGAGGTATGGAGGTTCCGGTCGAACTTGCAGAGTTATTGGAGTCAAAACCGCGGCGTATCGTCCAGCAGTTAAGGCGGATTGAGGTTGAAAAGCGGGTTGATGTTCTTGTCATTGGAGGTGGGGGTGCGGGAACCGCTGCCGCCATTGCCGCTGCAGAAGCGGGCCAATCGGTTCTGATCGCCACCAAGCTGCGTCACGGTGACTCCAATACTCTGATGGCTGAGGGTGGCATCCAGGTTGCCGACCATGAGTGCGATTCGCCGTTGCAGCACTTTTTGGATGTGCTGGGTGGAGGGCACTTCACCAATGATCGCGACCTGGTCGAGATTCTCGTCACGGAAGGTCCGTTGGTGCTGCGGTGGTTGGAAGAGCAGGGCATGCAGTTCGACAAGTATCCCACAGGTCGGATGAAGGTGCGGCACGGCGGAGGAACATCCCGGCAGCGTCTTCACTCGGCAGGTGATGTAACCGGTCTTGAGATGATGCGGGTTCTCCAGGATCACGCAGAGAGTTTGGAGACTATCGAAACACTTCCGTTCCACGCTGCGATTGAACTGTTGACCGATGAGCGGGGGCGTGCCGTCGGTGCTCTGTTGGAACAGGTGGGGAAAAACCGCGTTATGGCGGTTCAGGCCAAGTCGGTGGTGCTGGCGACTGGTGGGTTCGGACGGCTTCATGTTCAATCGTTTCCGACCTCCAACCACTATGGTGCGACAGCGGATGGATTGGTGATCGCCTATCGTGCGGGCTTACCCCTTCGGGATCTTGAAAACAGTCAGTTCCATCCGACGGGAATCGCCTATCCGGAGTCTAAGACCGGTCTTTTGATAACCGAGAAATTTCGTGGACTTGGGGCGCAGTTGCTCAACCGACATGGCGACCAATTCGTTTTTAGTTTGGAGCCCAGGGATGTGACCACAGCGGCGATCATCCGTGAGTGCAAGGAGTATGATAACGGTGTGGCCACACCCTCTGATGGGCGTGGTGTCTGGTTGGATATTCCGATGATCGAATTGCTTCATGGCCGTGGCACTATTGAGAAGGAGTTCCCCGGGCGGTTCAAGGAGTTCATGCATCGGGGGATCGATCTGCGTACAATGCCGCTGTTGTCCTATCCGACGCTGCACTACCAAAATGGAGGTGTCTCCATCACGCCTGATGCCGGGACCGACATGCCCGGACTCTTTGCAGCCGGAGAGGTGACCGGTGGTGTGCATGGGAAAAACCGGTTGATGGGTAACGCTCTTCTGGAGATTCTGGTGTTCGGGCTCCATGCAGGACGGAGTGCTGCCCTGTTTTCTCAAGAGATGGGTGAGGGCGGATATCCCGGGCTCTCTCATCTTGAAGCGTTTCTGTCAGATCTTGATGAGCGGAGTGTCAATACCAACGTTACGGCACCTTCTCTGTTGCCATCCTACGGTCCGGTGGAGTGGCCTCTGACCGGTATCAACGGTGATCGGCGTGATAACGATGATTTGACGGGGCGCTTTTCATAAATCTCATGAGGAGGCGTTTTTGGACGAGGTTTTCCGAAAAATGTAAGACCTCTGAAAAGTGTGTATAGTGACTGCTGAATCGTATCCAAGTCGGCATCATTGTGAATGGTGTCTTGATTTATTACGGTAACGACACCGTCTGATGTCGGTTGCCGGGTTCCGGAACAACAGGTTCCGAGATCAACAAGTAGGAGATCCCATGAATATTCATGAATATCAGGCCAAGGAGATTCTGGCCGGTTTCGGGGTAGCGGTACCTCGTGGTCGTCCGGCTTTTTCGGTTGATGAGGCTGTAGCGGCGGCTGAAGAGCTTGGCGGCAAAGTGTTCGTCGTTAAGGCTCAGATCCACGCTGGTGGTCGTGGCAAAGGTGGTGGTGTCAAGGTTGTGAAAGGAGTTGATGGTGTCCGTGAGGCGGCCAGTCAGATCCTGGGCATGACACTGGTGACCAAGCAGACCGGAGAACAGGGCAAATTGGTCCGTCGTATCTATGTGGAAGAGGGGTGTAACATCGCCCGTGAACTCTACCTCGGCATGGTCGTTGACCGCGCTGCCAACCGCGTTACCGTGATGGCCTCTACCGAGGGCGGCATGGAGATCGAGGAGGTGGCTGCCAAACATCCTGAGAAGATCCTCAAACAGTCCATCGACCCTGCTGTTGGTTTTAGCGGCTGGCAGGCACGTGATCTGGCGTTCGGTCTTGGGCTGGAAGGCAAGCAGGTGGGCAAAGGAGCCAAGTTCATGATGGCTCTGGTGGATGCGTTCATCAAGTGCGACTGTAGCTTGGCGGAGATCAATCCCCTGGTGGTGACCGGTGATGGGGATGTGATCGCCCTGGATGCCAAGATGAACTTCGATGACAACGGACTCTATCGTCACAAGGATATTGCTGAACTGCGCGATCTGGACGAAGAGGATCCCAAAGAGGTTGAGGCCTCCAAGTTCGATCTCAACTACATCACGCTTGACGGCGAGATAGGCTGTATGGTCAACGGCGCTGGATTGGCTATGGCCACCATGGACATTATCAAACTCAAAGGCAGCAGCCCGGCCAACTTCCTGGATGTGGGAGGGACCGTTACTACGGAACGGGTGACGGCTGCGTTCAAGCTGATCCTCTCCGACGTCAACGTCAAGGCAGTTCTGGTGAACATCTTCGGCGGTATCGTCCGCTGCGATGTGATCGCCCAGGGCATTGTCGAGGCCGCCAAGGAAGTGGATATCAAGATTCCCCTCATCGTTCGTCTTGAGGGAACCAATGTTGATAAGGGCAAGGCGATTCTGGCCGAATCCGGTCTGGCCATCACCTCTGCCTCCGATCTGGACGACGCGGCCGCCAAGGCTGTAGCATCGCTGAAAGGAGCGTGAGTCATGGCGATCTTTATTGATAAGGAGACGCGGGTTCTGGTGCAGGGCTTCACAGGAGGCAACGGCACCTTTCATTCACAACAGGCCATCGACTACGGTACCAATATCGTGGGTGGTGTGACGCCCGGCAAAGGGGGAACGACCCACCTGGAGCGTCCTGTGTTCAATACCGTGTCCGAAGCGGTAAAGGAGACTGGAGCTGATGCTTCGGTGATTTTCGTACCGGCACCGTTTGCCGCCGATGCGATCATGGAGGCGGCCTCAGCGGGCATTGGTTTCGTGGTCTGCATCACCGAAGGTGTGCCGGTGATGGATATGATCAAGGTGAAGCGGTTTCTGGCGGACAAGGAGACCCGTCTCGTGGGTCCCAACTGCCCTGGTGTGATCACACCTGAAGAGTGCAAAATCGGTATCATGCCCGGACCGATTCACAAGAAAGGTGTCGTTGGGGTGGTCTCCCGCTCCGGAACGCTCACCTACGAAGCGGTGGCTCAGACCACCGTCACCGGCCTCGGCCAGAGCACCTGTGTCGGCCTGGGCGGTGATCCCATCAATGGGACTAATTTCATCGACTGCCTTGAGCGTTTTGAGAAGGATGGCAAAACTGAGGCGGTTGTGATGATCGGCGAGATCGGAGGCACCGCGGAGGAGGAAGCCGCTGCCTGGATCAAAAAGAACATGTCCAAACCGGTGGTGGCCTTCATCGCCGGTGCTACTGCGCCCAAGGGCAAACGTATGGGACATGCCGGCGCCATCATCGCCGGTGGCAAGGGAACTGCCGCTGAGAAGTTCGCTGCTCTGGAAGAGGCGGGAGTGCACATCTCTCGTTCACCAGCGGACATGGGATCCACACTCGTCACGGCGATGAAATAGCCTGGATGAGACGGCAGGGGGCGCTCTCCCTGCCGATCGTGTATCATCAAGCGTTGGTGTCAACACGATCTTAGAGGATTCCAATGACGGATCACGTCGTAATGAAAGCGTGGCCGTATTCCCAATTTTGCGAGAAGAACAACTGAGAGGAAGAACCAATGGCGAGAAATGACCTGATTATTCGGGTTGCAGGCGAAGGCGGCGAGGGTATCGTCTCCTCGGGCGACTTCATCGCCGCAGCGTGCGCCCGTGTGGGCCTGGAAGTCTACACGTTCAAAACCTTCCCGGCTGAGATCAAAGGCGGATACTGCTTGTATCAAATCCGAACCAGTTCGGAGCAGGTCTACAACCAGGGTGACACCTTCGACGTCTTCTGTGCCTTCAACGGCGAAGCCTTCGAACTCAACAAACACCTGATGACACCCGGCACCGCAGTGGTCTACGACTATCCCGGTGGCGATTTTGAACCCGATCTGCCCGAGGGTGTGATCGGTTATCCCATCCCCATGTCCCAGACCGCTAAGGATCTCAAATCCTACCGGTCAAAGAACATGGTGGCCCTGGGTGCCCTGTCAGTGCTCTTCAACATCGAGGAAGAGACTCTGATCCGGGTGTTGACCGACAAGTTCGCGCGCAAGGGCGACAAGATTCTCAATCTCAACCTGGAAGCCTTTGCCAAAGGTAAGGAGTTGGGTGCTGCACACGAGAAGACCGACCCCTACCGTGTTGCTGATCCCCAGGGAGCCAAGGACGTCATCATCATCGACGGCAACAGCGCCGTCGGGCTTGGAGCGATCATTGGTGGGTTGGACTTCTTCTCCGCCTACCCGATCACGCCGGCGACCGAGGTTGCCAAGTACGTCGCCAAGCATCTGCCTAAGCGCGGCGGAACCCTGATCCAGGCAGAGGACGAGATCGCCTCCATCGCTCAGGTGCTGGGTGCCTCGTACGCCGGCAAAAAGGCTATGACTGCGACCTCCGGCCCCGGTCTGGCGCTGATGAGCGAAATGCTCGGTATGTTTACCATGTCCGAGACCCCTGGTCTGGTGGTGGATGTGCAGCGCGGTGGTCCCTCCACCGGTCTGCCGACCAAACACGAGCAGTCGGACCTCTTCCTGGCCATCATGGGTGCCCACGGCGACTCGCCGCGCATCGTGCTGTCGGTGGAGGACGTGAAGGACTGCGTCGATATGACCGTCGAAGGTCTCAACATCGCCGAGGAGTATCAGTGCCCGGTGATCATTCTGTCGGACGGCTCCCTGGCCTTCTCGACACAGACCTTCCCAACGCCCGACCCCTCCTCTTTCGAGATCGTCAATCGTAAGCGTTGGGACGGTGAGGGAGAGTACAAACGTTACGAGATGACCGACGACCTCATCTCGCCCATGGCCGATCCCGGCACCAAGGGTGGGCTGCACGTCTCCACCGGTCTGGAGCACGGTGAAACCGGTGCTCCCAAGTACACCCCGGAGAACCACGAACTGCAGGCTAAGAAGCGCTTCGACAAGATCAAGCCGATCGTCGATCGTTATCGTCCGGTGGAGATCCAGGGTGAGGGCGATGCCGATGTGGGCATCATCACTTGGGGCAGCACCATCGGTGTTGTGCGTGAGGCCGTCCAGCGCCTGCGTGCTGAGGGCCTGAAAGTGAAGGGTTTCTATCCAAAACTGATGTGGCCGATGCCCGTTGAGCAGTACGAAGCCTTTGCTGCTACCTGTGGCAAGATTCTGGTTCCTGAGGTGAACTATCAGGGTCAGCTTTCACACTTCATCCGCAGTGAGACCAACATTAAATCGTCGATTCCTTACACAATCTGCGGTGGCCTGCCGTTTACACCCGCCATGATTGTTGAAAGAACCAAGGAGATTCTGTCATGAGCGTCGCTGCACTCAACAAGGTTGAGATGACCCCCAAGGACTACAAATCCGAGGTGCCGCCGGTCTGGTGCCCGGGTTGTGGCCACTTCGGCATTCTCAACGGCCTCTATCGTGCGCTTTCCGAACTGGGTGTCGATCCTGACAATCTGGTGATCACCTCCGGTATCGGCTGCTCCTCGCGGACGCCGTACTTCGTCGATTCCTACAAGATGCACACCCTGCACGGACGTGCAGGTGCTGTTGCCACCGGCACGCAGCTGGCCAATCCTGATCTGGCAGTGATGACGGTGGGTGGTGATGGTGACGGGTTCTCCATCGGTGGTGGCCACATGCCCCACATGGCCCGTAAGAACATCAACATGACCTACATCCTGTTCGACAACGGCATCTACGGCCTGACCAAGGGTCAGTACTCTCCAACCTCGCGTCCGGAGCTGAAAGCCTATACCACCCCCTACGGTGGTCCGGAAGAGCCGATGAACCCGCTGCTCTACATGCTGACTTACAAAGCGACCTACGTGGCCCAGGCGTTTGCCGGCAAGCCCCGTATCTGCGCCGAGTTGATCAAGCAGGGTATCGCGCATAAGGGCTTTTCGTTCATCAACATCTACTCCCAGTGCCCGACCTTCAACCTGATCGATACGATTCAGTACTATCGGGACTTGGTATATGAAGTGCCCGAGGATCACGATCCCTCCAATCGTGGCGCCGCCATCGAGCTGGCCCGCCGCAAGGAGACCGGTCCCACCGCCGGTAAGGTTCCCATGGGTCTGATCTACCAGAAGGAAGCTCCGACACTGTGCGATAAAATGCAGGAGTTTGTCGACAATGTCGGTGGTACACCGGACTATGATCTGAACAAGATCATCGATCTTTCCCGTCCGTAATCGTGTGGAGTGAGGTGCATCATGCTGCAACAACGCATCAGCATGCTGAAGCGGATCAATGGCCGAGAGGTTCTTCTGGAGCAGTTTGGGGTTGATGGTGGTTTTGTCAACGTCGAGCTTGAGTTCCTGGATCTCTCGGGGATTGATCTCAGCGGGTTGGACCTCTCACACATGACGTTTTCAGGCTGCCTCCTTCGGGGGGCAGTCCTTGAAGGATGCCGGTTGAAGGGGATGTTCTCTCAGGACAGTGACTTCACCGGCGCCTCCTTCAAAGAGTCCCTGATGGACGAGATATTCGTCCAGCGCGCCAATATGGAGCAGTGCACCTTTGATGGCGTCAACATGCGGGCTGCCAGTCTGTTCCTCAGCAAAATGGCCGGTGCATCGGTTCGTAATGCGGATCTCTCCGACTCGAATCTCCAGGGCACTCAGCTGCAGAATGTTGATTTTACCGATTCCAACCTGGATGGCGTCTCATTGAAAGAGACCTCCATCGAAGGGGCAAAATTCATTCGTACCAATTTGAACCGGATCGATCTGCGCAAGACCAACCTGCACGATGCCACGTATAAGGATGTGCAGGCGGTTGATGCAGTGTATTATGGCAAATCACCGTGGTCGAAGAGCGGGGTTGATGTGGATCTCAAGGAAAAATTGGTGGTGTTTGACGGTGAGTGATTTGTTGGGTTGAAAGGGGTCGTCATGGCCGAGTCAAATGTACCGGATGATCTCTCTAATTGTTTAAAAAAATTACGATTTATTGCTACTAGACGGGCGATGCCGGAGGTGGAGCGTCTCTTGGAACGTTTCCTTGATGAGGAGAGTGGGCAGCTCTCCGAAGAGGAGTGTTCGGATCTCCTAACCTTTCTTGATGCGTCGGATCCCGATATCTTTGACTGGCTCGGGGAGAAGGGTGAGCCCGAGACATCCGGCGGAAAACGCTGGATTCGAAGATTTTCAGTCTATCGGCGGGAGGTGCCGTGAGGCACATCCAACACTCGATACCGGTCTCATTGTGAGACGGATCGTCAAACGCGGAGAGAGACGAACACACGGCGCCGGATCTCGGCGTAACTTCTCACACACTTAATGTCTGTCGCTGTCTGTCCGCTGGTTTCAGTCGGTGGTCGGCAAAGCTCGATTATCATCCTCTTCGGATCTTGAGTCGGAGAGAGTAGAGAATGACGCACTGGAGGTCGAAGATTATGGCCTCATGATGACTATGATTGGCGTGTCGGCACGCCATGAAGAACTGCAAGGGAGAGTACGGATGAACCTGATTCTGATGGGACCGCCTGGCGCGGGTAAAGGTACACAGGCGCGCCGGATCGCCGAGAAATACAAAATTCCCCAGTTGTCCACGGGTGACATGCTGCGTGCTGCCGTCGCTGCTGGAAGCGATGTCGGGCTGAAAGCTAAAGCGGCTATGGAGAGTGGGAGTCTGGTGACCGATGATGTGGTGGTTGGCATCATCTCCGACCGCATTAAAGAGAAAGATTGTGCAAAAGGTTTTATTCTCGACGGCTTTCCTCGGACAGTCGCCCAGGCTGAAGCACTTGACGGCATGCTCTCCAAAGAGAGCCTTAAGATCAACCATGTGATCGACGTTGCGGCTGATGATGAAGCACTGGTGACTCGGATCACCGGCCGTATGACCTGCTCGAAATGTGGGGAAGGGTTCCACAAGGAGTACAAAAAGCCCAAGAAGAAAAACAAGTGTGACCTGTGCGGCGGTAAGCTGACCACCCGTGCAGATGATAATGAAGAGACCGTGCGCAACCGTCTCAAGGTCTACCATGAGCAGACCGCTCCTGTGATCGGCTTCTATCAAGAGAAAGGAAGCTTCAAGGAAGTGGACGGTATGCAGGCCATGGATGATGTTTTTGGTTCGCTCTGCGCCATTCTTGGTTAAGTGATCCTCGTTGCGGTTCGACGCCTATACATCGGACCGCAACGATATCTGTAGTAAATGTCAGTCTAAGAGCCCGAACGGAGATGGTGACCATCTCCGGCTGTGTGAATACGACTGAGAGCAGGAACTTTTTATTCACTGGGAGAAGGGTATGGAAAACCTGTCGACGATAGGGCTGGTCTTTGCCATAGCGTGCGGTGGCGTCGCCGTGCTATGGGCGTTTATCAACCGGAGCTGGATCCTCGGCCTTGACGCTGGTACGGAGAAGATGCAAGAGATCTCCAATGCTGTTGAAGAAGGCGCTCAGGCTTATATGAAACGTCAGTACACCACCATTGCTTATGTGGGTGGTGTTCTATTTGTGTTAATGGCGGTATTCCTTGGCGATCACGGAAAATCCACTGCAGTGGGTTTTGCTGTTGGTGCGCTGCTCTCAGCCGCAGCCGGTTTCTTCGGTATGAACATGTCCGTCAAGGCAAACGTACGGACTGCCGAAGCAGCAAAGGGCGGGATTAATGCCGCTCTGAAAGTCGCCTTCCGCGGCGGTGCTGTGACTGGCATGCTGGTGGTTGGGCTTGGTCTGCTGGGTGTGGCTGCCTTCATCTTGATATTGCTCAAGGTGGCAGCTCCTGGCACGTCGCTCTCAGCCGCGCTTCACCCTTTGATCGGTCTGGCTTTCGGTGGTTCACTGATCTCCATCTTTGCCCGACTGGGTGGTGGCATCTTTACCAAAGGTGCTGACGTGGGTGCTGACCTTGTGGGTAAGGTCGAAGCTGGTATCCCGGAAGATGATCCGCGAAATCCCGCCGTGATCGCCGACAACGTGGGCGACAATGTGGGTGACTGCGCCGGTATGGCCGCTGACCTTTTTGAAACCTACGCCGTGACCGTGGTTGCTACAGTTATTCTCGGTGCTTTGGCAATGCCGGAATACGGCAATGCTGTGATCTATCCTCTGGTTCTCGGTGGCATCTCCATTCTTGCCTCCATCGTCGGTGTTTACGGCGTTAAGAGTAAGGATGGTGAGAACGTGATGACCTCCCTCTACAGAGGGCTTATCATTGCTGGCGGTATCTCCATTGTTCTCTTCTATCCTGCTACCATCTGGATGATGGAAGGTAACGGTCACTACTCAGTCAACGAGATTTACGGTGCAGCTTTCATCGGTATCTTGCTGACGGCAGCAACTGTTGTGATTACCGACTTCTATACATCGACTGAGTATAGCCCGGTGCGTGAAGTCGCTAAGGCTTCTGAGACTGGTCATGGAACCAATGTGATCGCCGGTATCGGTCTCTCCATGAAAGCAACCGCTGCTCCTGTGATTGCTGTCTGTCTTTCCATCTGGGCAGCCTATGCAATGGCTGACCTCTTTGGGATCGCCATCGCAGCGACCTCCATGCTCTCCATGACCGGCATCATCGTTGCCTTGGATGCTTACGGCCCCATCACCGATAACGCCGGTGGTATCGCCGAGATGGCCGAGCTTCCCCCGGAGATCCGCAACATTACCGATCCTCTGGATGCGGTTGGTAACACCACCAAAGCGGTGACCAAAGGGTACGCGATCGGCTCTGCCGGTCTGGCTGCTCTGGTGCTCTTTGCCGACTATACCCACGGCTTGCCCGAAGGCATGACCTTTGACCTGAGCAACCATGAAGTGATCATCGGTCTCTTCATCGGTGGTCTGCTGCCCTATCTCTTCGCTGCCATGGGCATGGAAGCGGTGGGTCGCGCAGCCGGAAGTGTTGTTGTCGAGGTTCGTCGCCAGTTCCGTGAGATCCCCGGCATCATGAAAGGCGAGAACAAGCCTGACTACTCCCGCGCTGTGGACATGCTGACCCGTGCGGCTATCAGAGAGATGATCATCCCCTCTCTGCTGCCGGTTCTGGTTCCGATCCTGGTCGGTTTCCTTATCGGACCTCAGGCGCTGGGTGGTGTGCTCATGGGTACCATCGTTACCGGTATCTTCGTCGCTATCTCCATGACCACCGGTGGTGGTGCTTGGGATAACGCCAAGAAGTATATCGAAGATGGTAACAACGGCGGTAAAGGTTCCGAAGCGCACAAAGCGGCCGTTACCGGCGATACTGTCGGCGATCCCTACAAGGATACCGCAGGTCCTGCCGTCAACCCGATGATCAAGATCACAAACATCGTCGCGGTTTTGATTGCATCACTCATCGTGTAAGAGCCATATCAACTTCGCCCTCGGATTTCCGGGGGCGATTGATGGTGTATGCCTGCATCGCCCTCGGAATACTGGGGGCGATGTTTGCCATTTATGCGACAAGGAGAAGATCCTATGCCAAGCTTCGTGATTCAAGAGAAGTGTGATGGCTGCAACGGTCAGGATGAGCAGAAAGAGGCCGCTTGCATGTACATCTGTCCCAATGACCTGATGGTGTTGGACAAGGATCGCATGAAGGCCTTCAATCAAGAGCCTGATCAGTGTTGGGAGTGCTACTCTTGTGTCAAGATCTGTCCGCAGCAAGCGATTGAGGTGCGTGCTTATGCCGATATCGTTCCCTTGGGCGGTTCGGTGATTCCCGTGCGAGGTTCCGATTCCATCATGTGGACGATTCGCTTTCGAAATGGCAACGTCAAACGGTTTAAATTTCCTATTCGCACCACTCCCGAAGGTTCCATCGATCCTTATTCCGGCAAACCGGAAGCCGATATGGCCAAAGTGGGTGAGCATGCAGGTTTCTATAATACTGAAGGTGAACTGCCTACATTTAGTGATTGAATAGATCTCTCAATTTCAGAGTGTCATTCACGTTATTGATTTTCGTTTACGGTCAGATCTGAGCACGTTCCCTGTCACCCTTATCGAGATTGCTGAGATTAATAGGCGCCATATACACAGAGTGAAGCCGCTATAAGCCACACTATTCAAACAAGAATCGGTTGAAGAGTACGCACGAGGAGTAGAGCCCATGGGAACGTTTGGAAATCCCGATCTTGTTGAGATCGATACAGATATCCTGATTGTGGGCGGTGGAATGGCTGCATGTGGTGCGGCTTATGAGGCGGTCCGCTGGGCTCCGGAGGGAACCCGCATCCGTCTGGTCGATAAAGCGGCCCTGGAGCGTTCCGGTGCTGCTTCCATGGGGCTTTCCGCGATCAATACCTATCTCGGTGATCAGGATCCTGCCGATTACGTTCGCATGGTTTCCAATGATCTCATGGGC
>JADGBX010000051.1 GCA_015231265.1 Magnetococcales bacterium
GGGGTCCTTCAGCGCCATCCCCTCCAGAAGACGGTTGATGTCCGTCAACTGCGAGACGTGGCTGTAGAGCTTGACCGACGCCGCCTCATAAGCGCGCTCCAACATGGAGATCTCGTTGCCGGAGTGGACGGTTTTATCAAGACGCAGGCTCTGCTCGTTACCGGAACACACCTCCACCATCAGCGCCGCCTTCTCGCGAAGTCTACGCAGTGGGCGCAGGATGAGACGGTCCATGGCCAGCCCCAGAGCGACGAGTATGCCGATCAGCAGCAATCCTGACGCCAGCAGCCCACCCCGACTGTTGTCCAGAACTCTCTGGGAGGCCGACAGATCCACCGGCATCACCACCGCCATACGCCGATCCTTGAGCAGAAGCGGGGCGATGTAGAGCCCCCAGTCGTGACCCCGCTCGATCATCAGAGTACTGACGCCATCCACGATCGCCCGTTTCAGAGAGGCTTCGGAGGGAATCGGGATATCCTTGTCGGAGAGATCCCCCCCCAACGCCCCCTTGACGCCGTAGAGGGCGAAGGGAAGCTGAGGGCGCTTGGCGACGATGGCCGACACCACCGAGTCGAGCCGGTAGCCGAGAACCACCATCTCCGTAGAGCGGCGGTTGACATCCATCCGAGCGCGAAACAGCAGATACCCTTTGCCACCGATACGAACCAGAGAGACGGAGTCCTTCTCCTCACCAATCTTCAGAGGGCCGTCACGCATCACGGTTTCGGCGATGTCGGTGATGGAGGCGCCCAAACTCTCCGGCAGATGGATCTTCACACGTCCCGCGGCATCAAGAATCAGAAGAAGATCCAATTTCCAGAGCGGAAACATCTCTTTGAGGCGCGAGCCCAGCATGGTGGAGACCGGCTCGAAGGCACTGGCCTCCTGAGGGAGATCGGGGGTGGTGAAGCCGCTTTCCGGGGTCACGGACTGCTCTCCAAGTCCCAGATCGGTAAAAAGCCAGTCGGTATCCGCCAGCCAGGTCTCACGAAATCGGGAGAGGCGATCAATGCGCTTGTCCAGGGCGATCTGGATCCGCTCCGACAGCAGATCCGACTCCCAGGTGAGACGTTCCTCCACAACATCGCGCAGGATCGCCGCATTGATGGCGTACCCCACCACCACCGTCGCTCCGACAGCGATGGCCAGAAGCGCCAGAGCCGGCCAGATCAGACTCCGGTTGCGAAAGAACATGCGTTACTCTCCCCATGTTGCTGATCAGACCGTTGGACGACGAAGACCATGACAACCACCCGGCACTCACTCCTCATAAAGCTCACCGTTGGGCAGAACCGTGATGAATCCCAACATTTTCCAGCTCTGCATGCCGCCCCGATACCACTTCAACTTGTGAGCCGGATAGCCCAACATCTGTAGTGAGCGAATGTTGGTTGCCGACTGGCCGCACCAGTTGCCATTGCAGTAGAAGACCAGGGTTTTGGCGTTTTCGAAGTTGAGCAGAGAATCCACCACCGCCACTCCGAACCGAAACTCCAGAATCTCCAGCAGGCGGGGTCGGTCGGCGTGGCGATAGTGCAGAGTCTTCCAGGGGATGGAGATGGCACCTGGGATCATGCCGCGATCAAGCCAATCCTCCGTGCGCGAGTCGATCACCAACAGCGACTCATCACCGGAGGTGAGCCGACGCACATAGTCGATCATCTCCAGCTCACCGATGGTCTCGACACCGGCATTCAACCGCATGGGCATGATGCAGTAAGGGGGGCAGCGCCGGGAGGTAAAGGCGAAATCGAACTCCACCTGATGCTCCGTATCCTGCTCCCTCTGCAAGCGCACGGTGCGCCCATCCTTGGAAGTGAGATCCACATAGGGCAGCCGGGCGGTTATCCCCACGGGATGGTCGTCAGAGCCGCCGGAAGCCACCGACTCCGCTCTCGCCACATCCATCGACACCAGAAGGAGCAACAGGAACAGAAGAGCCTTCGACAGAGAACGCCCTGCGCCATAACACCCGTCCCCACTCTGTCGTACTCCATTCGGAGGAGGCACACGCATGATCTCAGCCACCTTTCTCCTGTTTGGCGATGTGGGCGGCATACTGCTGGTCGGATCCCATGATGTGCTCCACCAACCAGTTACGCAGATATTTCAGCACATCCTGATTCAAAGTGTAGTCTCCCTGACGATATTGTATCAGGAAATCCTCCACCTGACGGATCATGTTTTCATGTTCCCGTTTATGCTCTTCCAATCCGGGGTAACGGCGCTCCGCCATCACCCGCTCTTCCCTCTGAAAATGTTCACGCGTGTAGGAGACCAGCTCCTCCAGGGTGTTGCCGATCACCTTGCCGCCGGTACCGATACGCAACGCTTTATAAAGCGAATTGATCAGGGTGAGCAGCTGTCGGTGATCCTCATCCAACGCCTCGACACCGACACTCATTCTGGCCTGCCACTCCTGGAGCTCTTCGGCATCGTTTTCCAGATCGTCACTCTTACCCATGTAGAGACGATCCAACCGCTCGAAGAGCGCCTCCCTATACCGCGAGAAGGCCTGCATGGCCGTGGTCGCAGCCGGGATATTGCGCTCATTGACGCGCTCAACGATCTGGCTGGCGGAGGTGTGAATGGCGTTGTGGGTCTCAACCACCTTTGTAAACAGTGGTTTTTTCGACAGCTCCGTACCCTGCATGCTGTCCAACCACTTACCCATGTCACACTGAGACGCCTCCCCCACATCCGCTGCATTGGAGTGCAGACCGGAGCGGACGATGCGGGCCAGTCGGCCCAATAGGCTCAGATGGATCTCCTTCATGTGGCGAATATCGAAGGGTTCAGGACCGACATTGAGGTTGGATTGGCTGGCAAAGAGAGCATCGCTGATGTTGCGGGCCACATCGCCGAGGGTTCCGAAATGGTCGACGGATGTGTTCATGGAGCCCACCTCCCGCTCGGCCTTGCCCACGGCAATGCGCACCTGATCCGACGCCGCCGAGACCCGCTTGGCCGCCTCCAGGGAGGAACGGGCCAGACCGTGGGACTCATCGAGCTGCGCCGACATGTTCTCGGCGTTGGTCGCAACCTGGGAGGAGGAGGTGGCAATCTCGTGAACCCCATTGGCCGCCTCCGAGGCGGCTCGCGCCACCTCCTGCGCACCGCTGTGCAGCTCCTGGGCGTTGAGGGTGACGGAATCCGCCGCTTCGGAAACTCCCAGCATCGACTGGGTGATCTCGGAGACCGCATCGGCCTGCTCGTCAACGGCGATGGTGATCTCCTGGTTGGCATGATTGATCTTTTCGATGGTCTTGGTCACATCGCCGACCGCGTCGGACACCTCCCAGGTCTGATCCTGGATCGACTCGATCTGTTCGGAGATCATCTGCGTCGCTTCACCGGTCTGGCGCGCCAGCTCCTTCACCTCGTTGGCGACAACGGCGAACCCCTTGCCCGCCT
Source organism: Magnetococcales bacterium (assembly GCA_015231265.1). GTDB lineage: Bacteria > Pseudomonadota > Magnetococcia > Magnetococcales > JADGBX01 > JADGBX01. The sequence goes on from JADGBX010000051.1 coordinate 3,418, forward strand.
CCCCGGCACCAGCTGCTTCGATGGAGGCGTTCAACGCCAGCATGTTGGTCTGCTCGGCGATGTTGTTGATCACATCGACCACCTTGCCGATCTCCTCCGCCGTATGGGACAGCCCCTTCATCACTTCACGGGTAGAGAGCGTCCGGGTGTTGGCTTTATCCGATTCGGTACTCGCCTCCTCGCAGCGCAACCGCACTGCCGACAGAGAGGCCGTCAACTCCTCCACCGACGTCGCCACCGTTTGCACCAGATCCTTGACGTCGGTCAGGCTGGTGTGAACACCGGAGACATTGGCCGTCATCTCCTCGGCCGCTGCCGCCATGGTGCTGACGTTCTGACTTGCCTCCTCCGCCGCACCGGCAACCGTGGTCACGCTCTCCCTCACCACCCGCGACTCATTGGCAACGCGCTGCATGGTGTTGGCAGCGTTCTCCACCCGAGAGAAGATCTCCCCCACCTCCCCTTCCAGCGCCTTGTTCTGACTTCCGACCTCCTTGGAGGACTGCTCCAAACCCTGGGAGTGCTCGATAAGATCCTTTCGCAGGGAGAGAATCTCCTTCACGAACGCCGTCACGCTGGCCGACTGCAGATTGATGGTGCGGATATTCTCCGCCAAGCTCTTCGCCAGAGCGTTGACCGAGTGGCCGATCTCGCCGATTTCATCGGGGTGTCTGCCCACCTCCACGGTTCTGGTCAGATCCCCGTCTGCCATCCGATGCAACGCCGTGGAGAGTTTGCCGATGGAGTTCTGAATTGAGCGGGCCAGAATGAAACCAAGGATGAGAATCACCACCAACACCCCGATCACCACCTGCATCATCGACTGTTGAAGCGCCTCCACCATGCTGATGATGGTGCTTGCACCGGTATTGGCACTCTTGATCTGCTCCTCCAGAAACGGATTCAGAATCTGCGTCAGTGCTGCCGCCTCCTTGTCGAAACCGTCCATCAGCAGATTACCTCCTGCCGGGCCGCTTTTGATATAGGCTTTGGCCATCTTGCGTCCGGTCAGATAGTACGCCTCGAAGCGGGTACGAATCTCCACTGCCGTACGCGCACCGCCCGCATCGCCCTGCTTCTCGAAATAGCGTTGGAAATCGGTCATTCCCATCAGAAAGGCTCGGTAGTGTTTTCCCGCCTCGGAAAACCCATCGTCGAGACCGTCCCGACCACGGGTTGCCGAGATGTCGGTCAACCACTGCTGCACCTGGATCACTTCCTGTTTGAGCTGTTTTGCTCGCAGCGCATTGACCAGGGCAACATCACGCACTAACGTCGCCTGCTCCTGAATCAACGCCTCAGTCTGTGTCACCCAGAAACCGACACCAACCAGGGCGATGACGGGGACAAGAAATCCCAGAATGATCTTATGTATGATCTTGAAACGCGGAACGGCAAGACTCATCGTACTCTCTCCCCACGACACCTGATTTTTCACCTCACGGAAGGTTCGGCGGCGCTCAGGCAGCACGCATTCCGGCTAACCTGGGCTCTGACTCATCCGCCAGTTTTCGGCGATTACATCGTCCGAAAACCATAGGCTCAACCCCATTTGAGCCGATCCATCTCCCGGCGATCCCTCTTGGTGGGGCGTCCGCCGGTCTGGGGCATGGAGAGGGCCGCCATGCGCCGCTGCTCCGACTGCTTCTGACGCCGAACAATGCTCTCGGCATCCTCTTCATAGAGAGTGCGGGCCTCCGTGGCCGGCCCCCGTCGCTCCGGCAACCCCAACACCGTGATGTCGAAGCGCAGCCGCCCTTTGGTGATCTCCAGACGATCACCCACCTTGACCGCTTTTCCCGGTTTGGCGCGCTGTCCGTTCAGATGGGCCTTGCCGCCGCTGATCGCCTCAACCGCCAAGGGGCGGGTCTTGACGAATCGGGCTGCCCAGAGCCAGCGGTCCAACCGGACCGTAGCGTTATCATCCTGCCCACCGGATCGGCTCTCCGGTGGTGCCTCTTTTCCGCGATGACGCCTTTTCCTGCCCATGGATCACACCCTCGATCACTGCCCGGACCGCTCCCTGGCGGCCTGCTCCATCATCTCCCGAAAGCGGGGATCCCGCATCGCCGCATCGATCAGACTCACCTCACCTTCGCCTCCACTGGTGCGAGTGGTCCCTCCTTCATCTAGTTTGGAACAGAGGGAGAGCAGCGCTTCGCGGGAGATGTTCTTTCCCGGCTCGATGGCACTAAGCATCTGGTCGGTCAATTCGGGAACGGCGACGTTCTCCTGGCGCAGACCGTAGGTGAAAGCGCTGGCCCCCACCAGGACGAGCAGCACCCAGATCATCAGCGAAATCCCCTTGCTCAAGATCTTGAAGACTCCGATAAAAGCGATCATTCCGCCGACCAGAATCAGAACCCACGGATTGATGTTGAGATTGGCAAACAGGGCATCCAGGTTGAGGGCTTCCATTCAGATCGTGCTCCGAAAGTGGTGGAAAACGTCGAAAATATCCGCATGAAGAATTCAGTGTAATGTGCAGGACGCAGCGCGGGCAATCCTCTTTGGATCTTTCATTCACCTCTTCACCTCTTCCATGATCGGAGGAGAGGCTGACGGCAAGAGACGATCATCATGGCAAAGAAGGAAACAACCGGGTTACACTCCTGCGGAACGAAACCATCAGGAAGTCCCTATTTCAGGAAGACGGCTGACGTGATTTTTTCCTCCAAACATGGATCCTGGCTGAAAACGCTGCTGACGCTGGCGGTGGTTCTGGCGGTGGTGCTGATCCTCTACTTTTTATTGCAGGCCAGCGAACTGGCCTTTGCGGTCTGGGACCGGCTTCAGGCTGCCCCCGAGTGGCTGCTCTGGAGCTATCTGGGCATTGTTCTTACCCTCCTGATCGGTGCCGGTTGGCTGATCTGGCGCATCCGCACCCCCCGCCCCGACAAAGGTGGGGATCGAAAAGAGACTCAAGAGCAGGAGCACGGCCCCAATCGTCCGCCCGATGAGGCCCTCATCGAAGAGAAGATCGAGGAGAACATCCAGGCCGGCGCCGACGTCCATGCTGCCAAAGAGGAGCTGGAGGAGCTGCGCACCCGACGGGAAGCGGGCGAGGTGCATGTGACCATGTTCGGAGATGTGAGCGCCGGCAAGAGCACCCTGATTGCGGCCCTGCTGCCCGGGGCGGAGGTGGAGACCGGCCCGGTGGGCGGCACCACCCGCATGATGCATCGCCACTCCCTGACAACTCCCGGCGGCGACACCCTGATACTGACCGATCTTCCCGGCCTCAATGAAGCCCGTAGCGGCGACGATGAGCGTGCCGATGAGGTGGCGGCACGGGTTCGAGCAGCGAGAGAAGAGGCGGTGCGCGCCCACGCCGTCGTCTATGTGTGCGAAGGGGATCTCACCCGGGATCAACTGGGAGATCTGGAGGTTCTCACCGGTCTGGCCAAGCCTCTGGTGCTGGCCGCCAACAAGAGCGACCGCTACACCGACGGCGACATGGAGACTGTCCGGGAGCGCCTGAAAGAGCGCCTGGCAACCCTGCCCGGTTCCGGCCCGGATGCTCAGGTGGTTGCGGTCTCCGGCGGCGGTGAGCGGGAGGTGTTCATTCTGACGCCCGAAGGGGAGGAGCGCCGGGAGATTCGGCCCATCCCACCCAAAGTGGAGGCTCTGGCCCAGGCGCTGCAACGGATCGTCGATCGCGATCCGGCTCTTCTCGATGCCCTGCGCGACGGCGCAGTGTTTGCCCTCGCCTCCAGTAAACTGGATGAAGCGCTGATCCAGCGCCGTCGCGATAAGGGCAACGCCCTTATCGACGACTATGCCCACAAAGCGGTACTCGGTGCCATGGCAGCCGTCACTCCCGGACTCGATCTGATCGTTCAAGGGGTGCTTGGTGCCGCCCTGGTTCGAGCGCTGTGCAAACTGCACGGCGTCTCGGTCCGAACTCTGGAGATCGAGCAGCTCCTCAAAAAGACCGACATGCGGGCCGGCAAGGCGATCCCCCTGGTTCTGGCTGTTGTGGGCAACGTGCTCAAGGCGTTTCCGGGTGCCGGAACCGTAGCGGGAGGCGTGCTGCACGCGGTATGCTACGGATTGATCTTCGAAACCCTGGGACGGGCGGTGGCCAGAACCCTGGAAGAGCGGGGGAATCTGGAGGTCAATCCGGTCCTGCGCCGTTTCGAGGAGAAATTAAGTGATCGCATCGAAGCCCGTTCGAAGTACTATATCCGGATGGCTCTGGATGCGGCCATGAAACGCCCGGGGAAGGAGAGCGCCCGGGAGGGGACCTCGACGAAAGAGGAGCGCCATGTCAAGGACGGTGGACGGAAAGTGAGTGGAGGCGTGCCATGACGATCTGGAAACGCATGAAGGAGATGATGCCGGATCTGTCCAATCTGCCCGACAAGGAGGTTCTGACGGAGAACCTGGAACGTGCCCGGCAACAGGTGAATGAACGCGCTCCCGAGTGGGCGCGCCGGGATGTGAACGAGCTGGCCAATGAGATGATCAAGGAGGGCAGCGTCGAGACACTGACTCCGGAGTGGCTGCGCAACGGCAAGATGGCCGAGCAGCTCCCCGCCTGGGCCAAGGAGCAGGGAGAGAAGATCTCCAAAGTGGCTCCGGACTGGGTGCTGGGCAAACTGCCCGACGACGGCACCGAACGAGACATCGCCAAGAAGCGCGACACCGAAGAGTCCTCAACCGAGACGTCAACAGACGAAAACGCCCTGGTGGTGGCCCAGGAGACCCTTCCCGCCACACCGGCGGACGGCGCCCACCATCTTGAACTGGCGGAACAGAGCCTGCGGGAACTGCTGGACACCAGCCGGGTTCCCGAAGAGGTGCGCCGCACCCTGACCAAGGATTATGACCAGGTCAAGGAGATGCTGGACAAGGTTGAACAGGGGCACATCCACATCGCCGTCTTTGGTCGGGTGAGTGTCGGCAAATCGGCTCTCCTCAACGCCCTGGTCGGTGAAGAACTCTTCTCGGTCAGCCCTCTGCACGGTGAGACCGTCACCGCCCACAAGGTGCTCTGGAAAGAGAAGCGGGCCGGTGGTGGCGCAGGTCTGGATGGCGTTCACGTCATCGACACACCCGGCATCAACGAGGTGGACGGCGAGGATCGTGAACGGATGGCGCGGGAGGTGGTGGAGCGCTGCGATCTGGTGATCTTCGTGGTGGATGGCGATCTCACCGAAAGCGAATACCAGGCACTGCGAGAGGTTCAGGCCAGCCACCGGCGTCCTCTGGTGCTGGCCCTCAACAAGGCCGACCGCTACACCCTTAAGGAGAAAGAGACGCTGCTGGAGATCCTCACGGAGCGCACGGAAGGACTGGTGGAGCCGGATCACATCGTCTCCTGCGCCGCCATGCCCCGAGAGCGCATCTATATCCAGCTCGATGAGCGGGGCAACGAAACCGAAATCCGCCGCACGCCGCCTCCTGAGATGGAGCTACTCAAAGAGCGGGTGTGGGATATCCTGGAACGGGAGGGCCGCACTCTGGCCGCCGTCAATGCAACACTCTTCGCTGGACAGCTCACCGACAGGGTCTCCAAAGGGATCACCAACTACCATCGGGATGCCGCAGAGCAGGTAATCCGCACCTACTGCGTCGGCAAAGGGATCGCCGTGGCCATGAACCCGGTCCCCGTTGCCGACCTCCTGGTGCTCGCCGCCGATGCCGCCATGATCGTCACCATGGGCAAAGTGTACGGCATGACCATCAACACCAGTGAAGCGGGCGGATTGATCAAAACCATCATCTCGCAGATGGCGCTGGTGATGGGAGCCGCCTGGGGCGTTCAGATCGCCTCCTCTGCACTCAAGGGTGTCAGCATGGGCTTCTCCACCGTCATCACCGCCGGCACCCAGGGCGCCGTCGCCTACTACAGCACCTATGTGGTTGGGCGCGCCGCCGAACGCTACTTCGCCCAGGGTAAGTCATGGGGTGATGGCGGCCCGAAGCAGGTGGTGAAGGATATTCTCGACTCGGTGGATCGAGACACCATTCTGGCCCAGGCACGCCAGGATATTCTGACCAGGATCAAACCGGCCTGAGCCCCCTTTCGACCTTCAGCATGACCGGCAACGCCCCATGACCGAACTCGCCATCGACACCCTCTTCACCTCCTCCGGTTCAGAGCCTGTCGTACCCACGGGGACACATCTGGTAACAACCCTGAAGAGCGGTCTGCGCCTTGGTGGTCTCTATGTTCAGGCGCTGGAGGATCTGGAGAAACACCAACTGGCCGAGGTGTTCGAGGATATGCAGAACGCCCGGCCGGTGAGCGGGAAAACCGTCTACGTTCTCACCTCGCTGTTCGGACCGGCCCTGGCGGAGATAAAAAAGGGGGAGTACGGCTGGATCGCCATCAACCCGGTGGCCGGTTACGACGATTGACGGCGGAACGGCTGCCGTTGCCAGAGCGTTAACGACCGCCACACCCACTCAAGCGGGCCGTACCGGAACCGTGCCAGCCACCATGGCGACCAGAGCAGTTGCGACACCCAGATCACAACAGTCAGAAGAAAAAGCTCCCCCAGACTCCATGCGTTGAACCGGCCCAGACCGTGCCCATAGAAGATCAGACTTCCGAGAAGCGATTGGGCGATATAGTTGCTGAGCGCCATACGGCCCACGGCCATCATCCGTCCCTTGATCCGTGTGAGTCGGTTGCTGTTGAGCATCCACACCATGCCTCCCACATACCCCACGCCCATGAACAGACCGGACCAATAGAGCCAGATCCTGCCCGTGTGCAGAGAGAAGGAGATATGCCAGCCGTGCGCATAGTCCTGATAAAGGCCTATTGTCCCGACCAACACCCCTATGGAGACCCCCCAGATCACTAGACGACCGGGAATGGGGCTGTGCTCCTGTGAACCGAACACCCCCAATCGATAGAGCGCCATTCCAATCAACATCAGGGCGGAGGATTTCCAGAAGTTGAGCGTCGGCAGCAGATGGCCAAGCATGAAACCAACAGCGTCCAGCCTTCGAGTTGTCTGTTCGGCCCATGGCCCGAGGTAGTCGTTCACCTCGGACCGCACCACGGCTGTGGAAGGCGTCCAGTAGAGAGCCGAGAGATACTCCTGAACCACAGGGGGAGCCAGGGAGAGCGTGTTCTGGGCCTGAGATGCCATGAGCGTTGGAACCAACAGCAGCACGATGGCCACCACCAGCAGAGCACCCGGCGTCACCCGACGAAGCCAGAAAACGAACAGTCCGCACACCACATAGGTGACAAGAATATCACCGTACCAAACCAGAACACCGTGAATAGCCCCGAACAGCAATAACCACCCCATACGACGCAGATGCATCCTCGTGGCATCAATGCCAGCAGCATCATGACGGTCTCCCTGGAGCGCAATACCGACACCGAACAGCAGAGAGAAAATGGCAATGAATCGATTGTCAGCAACAACCCTCCCCACAAGCCATAAAAACTCATCCAGACCTGAAAGCGCACCCTGAGCCATGGGATTGCCGTAGGCGGCTTCGATCAATCCCATACCCTGGATGTTCATGACCAGGATCCCCAACACTGCGACCCCCCTCAGAAAATCGAGAGACTCCAATCGCTCTGACACACGGGGTGAAAGGGAAGACGTCGATCCGTTCATCATCTCTCCCGACAGGGGTACATGTTCATCCATCACTCTGTTTCAAGGGTGACACGAAGAGTTGAGCTGGTAGATAATGTTTTGAAGACTAGGGCGTGTCCTCAATTAGAACGAATCCGCGTTTGTGACTGAAAATGCAGCAGGCAAGGCGTGAGGAGCGCGGTTTGGCACGGCCAAATGAGCGACGAACAACGCAGCATGGTGCATTTTCAGGCCAAACCCGAAGGGCTGGCGGCACGCCAGCGCGGTTTCGAGCTAATTGAGGACACGCCCTAGGGCGCGCCCTCAATCCGTTTCTCATCACACTCAGCGGGACCGATACCATGGCATGGCATCTTCTGGAGAGCAATTCGCAGATTCTGTCCGGTCCCCTCTATTTCAAAATCGATTCCAGCGCCTCACCACGACTTGACCAATCCCCATCCGACACCCCTGCCGTCTCCGCCTTGACATGGAATCCGGAAGAGGGGGAGATCGACACCGAACCACTGTCGATTGACGCCTCGCCTCTGGCAGAACGGGTCGCGGATTGGCTCCGTAAGGCTCTGGACAAACCGGAGGTGTGGAAGCACCCCGACTTCCCTCTAGCTCCGGAGGGCACCCCCTTTCAACGACGGGTCTGGAAAGCGCTGCTGGATCACACGCCAACTCGAGGAACCCTCACCTACGGCGCCCTGGCCAAAGCAGCAGGAACCGCCCCCAGAGCTGTCGGTCAGGCGATGCGCAGAAATCCGATTCCTCTGCTGATCCCCTGCCACCGCGTGGTGGCAGCCAACGGCCTCGGCGGCTACCAAGGGCGCAGCAACAGCGCCTTCAAGCGGGCGATGCTCGGCCTGTAACGCCTGCCGACCACGTGGGATGAATTGACACGTGGAGCCCGCTTCCGTATCGTCAACACGACCGTCAACGATGGCCTTCCGAACAGTGGATACTCGCATCATGGAGCCGAAGCACCCTTTCCTCAGAGCCTGCCTGCGCCTTCCGGTGGAGCGCACCCCGATCTGGATCATGCGCCAGGCTGGACGCTACCTGCCGGAGTACAGGGCAAGCCGTGGCGAAGCTGGAGATTTTCTCTCCCTCTGTCGCAACACGCCTCTGGCCACCGAAGTGACCATGCAGCCGCTACGCCGCTTCAACCTGGATGCCGCAATCCTCTTTTCCGATATTCTCGTGGTGCCCGAAGCGATGGGGGTTCCCCTCCGTTTCGCCACCGGCGAGGGGCCGATTCTTGAGCCACCGATCCGCAGCGCCGATGATGTCAAACGGCTGCGCCGCATCGAGCCGGAGAAGGATCTGGACTATGTGATGAACGCCGTGGGCTCCATCCGCGAAGCGCTCGACGACAAAGTGCCCCTGATCGGCTTCTCCGGCAGTCCATGGACTCTGGCCACCTACATGATCGAGGGTGGATCGAGCAAAACATTCCCCAACATCAAAGGAATGCTCTACGATCAACCCACCCTTCTGGACACCATCCTCGACCGACTGGTAGAAGCGGTGGCCGACTATCTCAACGCCCAGATCGACCACGGTGCCCAGGCCGTTCAGATTTTTGATACCTGGGGTGGTGCACTCTCGCCCAAAGCGTATCGCGCCTTCTCCCTGGAGCCCATGCGCCGCATCGTCGAAAAGCTGAAACCCACCGGCCCCGACGGTCAGCGAGTGCCGGTGATTCTCTTCTCCAAAGGGTGTGGCGGCATGCTGGAGCATCTGGTGGCCAGCGGCTGCGACGTGGTGGGACTGGACTGGACCATCAACATCGGCGAGGCCAGAAAGCGGGCCAACGGCGCCGTTGCTCTTCAGGGCAACATGGATCCGGCAGTGCTCTACGCCTCTCCCGATAGAATCCGCGAGGAGGCACGCACTCTTCTCGAAGCCTACGGCCCCCACCCCGGCCACATCTTCAATCTGGGCCACGGCATCTCTCCGGACATGAACCCGGACCACGTCGCCGCCCTGGTGGACGCCGTGCACAGCGAGAGCGCCCGTCTGCATGGAAATGGCTCTTCATGAGTAGCCCTGCTACAGACCAGAGCGTTCTGTTCGACCGGGAGTTGATCGATCGTTACGCCATTTCCGGTCCCCGCTACACCTCCTACCCCACCGCCCCCCAGTTCCACGAGGGGTTCGGGCCGGAGGACTACCGCGCCGAGGCAGCCAGAACCAACCGGGAGACGCCGGACAAGCCGCTCTCCCTCTACCTGCATGTGCCGTTCTGCGACACGGTCTGTTACTACTGTGCCTGCAACAAGATCGTCACCACCGACCGCGGTCGCTCCGAACCGTACCTGGACCGCCTGTTTCAAGAGATCCGCATGCTCGGATCGCTTTTCGATGGAGCGAGGCCGGTCAAACAGCTCCACTTCGGCGGCGGAACCCCCACCTACCTCAGCGATGTTCAACTCACCCGCCTGATGGATGTTCTGGCGGAGAATTTTCAGCTGATGTACACCGGTGGTGAATACGGCATTGAGATCGATCCCCGGGAGATCACCCCCGACACCCTGAGAATCCTCGGCCAGAGGGGCTTCAACCGCATCTCCCTCGGCGTCCAGGATCTGGACCCCAAAGTGCAGGAGGCGGTCAACCGCATCCAGCCCAACGCCTTGAATATTCGTGCCGCCGAGTATGCGCGCAGCTCCGGGTTCGAATCCCTCAACGTCGATCTGATCTACGGCCTCCCCTTTCAGACGGCGGAAGGGTTTCTGAAAACCCTGGAGTCGGTCCTCTCGACCCTGGACCCCGATCGGCTGGCGATCTTCAACTACGCCCACCTGCCCCAATACTTCACCCCGCAACGGCGCATCAACGACGATGATCTCCCCTCCCCCGACGAGAAGCTACGCATCCTCGAAGGCACCATCACCCTCCTGACCGAGGCGGGTTATCTCTACGTGGGCATGGACCACTTCGCCAAACCCCAGGACGAACTTGCCGTTGCGCAACGCCAGGGCGTCCTGCACCGCAACTTTCAGGGCTACACCACCCACGCCGAGTGCGATCTGGTGGCCATGGGCAGTACCGCCATCAGTGAAGTCGGTGACACCTACGCCCAGAATGTGCGGGAGATCGAAGAGTACTACGCCCGTATCGATGCCGGTGAACTCCCCATCTTCAGAGGGCTGCAGCTCACTCGGGATGATCTCATCCGCAGAGAGATCATCATGCGACTGATCTGCGATTTCCAACTGGACCGAAAAGTGATGGGCGAACGCCTGGGTGTCGATTTCTCCGACTACTTCAGCGCCGAAACCCCCGTCATCCGGCGGCAGATCGAGGAGGGATTGCTGATGGAAGAGGGCGACCTTCTGCGCGTCACCCCCGGCGGTCGTCTGCTGATTCGCAACATCTGCATGACCTTCGACTGGCACCTCAACAACAAGCAGCAGACCAAGACCTTTTCAAAAACGATATAAACGCAGAGAGATTTCGCCTATTCTCATAGGATAGAGGCATGGACACCGGTGCCGACGCTGTCCCGTGTCCGGACGACGCGAACGAGGATCAACTTCTTCTTGGAGAGTGGACCATGAACTTCATGCGCACAACGATGTTGCTGGCCGCATTGACGGCGCTGTTTCTGGTAGCTGGGCAGGCCCTGGGTGGCAAGGGAGGCATGATGATCGCGCTGGTGCTCGCCATCGGCATGAACTTCTTCGCCTACTGGTTCTCCGACAAGATGGTGTTGAAGATGTACAACGCCATCGAAGTGGGACCGGACCAGGCGCCGGAACTCTATGAGATCGTCGAGGAGCTGGCACGGCGGGCAGAGCTACCCATGCCACGCGTCTACGTCATCGAAGACCCCTCCCCCAACGCCTTCGCCACAGGACGAAATCCGGAGAACGCCGCCGTGGCCGCCACCACCGGCATCATGCAGATGCTCACCCGCGAGGAGATCGCCGGGGTGATGGCCCACGAAATGGCCCACGTACTGCACCGGGATATTCTGATCGGCACCATCTCCGCCACCATCGCCGGCGCCATCACGGCTCTGGCCAACATGGCCCAGTGGGCAATGATTTTCGGCGCCTTGAGTGGTCGAGACGACGACGAGTCCAGCGGTGGCGGGATCGGCGGCATCATCATGATCATTCTCGCCCCCATCGCCGCCAGTCTGATCCAGATGGCCATCTCCCGCTCCCGAGAGTATCAGGCCGACCGAACCGGCGCCGAACTGTGCGGCAACCCTCTTTGGCTGGCAAGCGCCCTGGAGAAGATCCACCACGGCTCGCAGCAGATCCCACTCCATGAGGCGGAGTCCCATCCGGCCACGGCCCACATGTTCATCGCCAACCCGCTCTCCGGGCGGAGTCTCGCCTCTCTCTTTTCAACCCATCCGCCCATGGAGGAGCGGATCCACCTACTCAGGGAAATGGTACGTTAACAATGATTGCGATCGCCCCTTCCATACTCTCCGCCGACTTCGCCCGCATGGGCGAGGAGATCCAGGCGGTGGACCAGGCCGGTGCCGATGAGATCCACGTGGATGTCATGGATGGCCACTTCGTCCCCAACATTACCATCGGCCCCTTGGTGGTCAAACGGCTGCGCCCGGTAACGGAACTGCCGTTCGATGTGCATCTGATGATCCGTCCGGTGGACCCCTACCTGATGGAGTTCGTCCACGCCGGATCGGACATCATCACCGTGCATGCCGAAGCGACGGACCATCTGGACCGCTCCCTCTCTCTGATTCCCGAGTGTGTGGAAAACGCGAAGGCGCAGAAGGAGAGCGGCGAGAAACCCAACTCCTACGTGCGTGACTGCCGGGTGGGCGTCTCTCTCAACCCCCACACGCCGGAATCAACGATCGAGTACGTCATGGATCGCATCGATCGGGTGCTGATAATGAGCGTCAACCCCGGTTTTGGCGGCCAATCCTTCATCCCATCGGTCCTCAAGAAGGCGGAACGTATCAAGAAGATGATCGAAAAGAGCGGACGCACCATCGATCTGGAGATTGACGGCGGCATCACAGCCGACAACATCCGCGATGCCCATAACGCTGGAGTCGAGGTGTTCGTTGCCGGCTCTTCAGTCTACGGTCGGGGCGGAGAAGAGATGACGGTCTACAAGGATCGCATTCGCGAACTGCGCAAACGGGCGCGGTGAAACACGGACCGTGAAGCATCCGCGCTGTTTCTGCTCAGCGAGAAGAGTGCGGATGCTCTTCCGGAACGACCAGATCAAACGGTTTCGACCCAAGAGACGCCCCGTTCACCACGATCTCGACACGATGCGTGCCGGAGTAGTATCTCCGCGTCGTCACCGGTTTGATCGTGTGCCGACGCCGGGCAGCGTGCACACCCCCGGACTTCAACACAACCCTCTTCCATTTGAACACTTTTGGCGACGTGGTGCCGTTGGCCTTCACATGGTGAATCACGTAGTCCAGAATCAGGTTTTGACCTGAACCCGACGCCGAAACCATCTCAAGATCAAACACCAACGCCTCCCCCAGCATCACGACATGGGTCACCACCCGAAAATGGTTAAGCCGCACCTTCGGCTCGCCGAACCCCAAAACCGACAGGCACTCCCGGTGCCCCGCCTTGATCAGAGTCCGGCAGGCGTGACGGACCAGCGCCTGCCGCTCCGGAGAGGCTTCTCGCATCCAGCGCTT
>JADGBX010000052.1 GCA_015231265.1 Magnetococcales bacterium
TGTTGTCTATAGGCATGGTGTCAGGCCACCAAGTTCTCACCTGATGGCGTACATGAAAATGAAGAACACCGCTTACCTTTCCTGATCAGGGAGTTAGGGTAATCGACCCATCATTAAAGGTGACAGAGCTGATCGTCCCTGGGAAGTAGTAGTCGAGATCTTGAGAGTAGTCAGAGGGAATGCTACTGCTCACGGCTGTTGCTCCCCGTGTGCTTCCTGTGAAGAAATGCAGATCTGTTGCTGAGAGATTGGGAACGACAACACTGTTATAGTTGTCGATCAGAGAGCTGAGCGAAAATGACAGATCCGGCAATGTCGATGCTGTGTCGTGGTAGATACTCACGTAGGACTTTGAGGTATCAAACGAAACCACCCCACTGCTGACTGTCGGAACAACGCGGATCCTGACATCTGCATAATAATTGTACCCGGAGTAGCTGGTTACCGCTCCAAAAAGATTGACGAATGTTCCTGATGTACTGGAATCCCCCTGTATGCCAGAAGGAAGTCGGCTGTAGATCAGATCCAAGGCCGCAATCTTAAGGGTTACCGTCACCTCAGCAGGCGTTTTGATATCAACACTGATCTCTTCAAGCGTGTTGCTCAGAGAGACCGTACTGGAACCGGTGATCTGCTGTGCTAACTTACCAAGAATCAACCATCTCAAATCCGACTCCGTCAATGTGTACGCAGTACTGGCATCAAGGCTCTCTTTAACCGCTTCATAGACCGTTTTGGCATTGGTCATGATTGTATCACGGTCGGGAATTGTGCTTGCCCCTACATCGTTGAAAGTCAGATTGACCACATAGTCCTGGGTTGATGAAAGCGACAGATCTAGAGTGTCACGAGCTCTGACAGTCAATGTATAACTGCTTGTTACATTATAGTTGAGACCGGTCGCCCCTGTCGCAGCACCATCTGAAGAGACCTTCAACTCACCGGTTGAAGCATCAATCGAGAAATAGCCATCAGTATTGCCAGCCGTAATGTCAAACGATGTCCCCGAATTCGTCGTACTATCTGGATCGGTGGCTGTAATCGTTGCAATCACAGTATCAGCAGCAGCATCTTCATTGACTGAGTAGGGTCCACCTGTCGCCAGAACAGGTGCATTGTCATTCAGATCAGTAAGATTGATCGTTACATCTGCCGTGCCGGTACCGGGTTGCGGGCCGAGTCCAGGTCCGGCAAAGTTATCGGATGCCTTGATAGTCAGGGTAAACGTCTGTGTCGTCTCGTAATCAAGATCAGACGACTTACCAGTCGCAACACTGATGGCGCCCGTTGAAGAGTCAATGGTGAAAGTACTGTTGCTGTTCGTTGCCACAGTCGTTCCATTGACGATCTCGTAGGAAGCAATCGTATCTCCCTCTGGATCACTGGTATTATTCGTGATGCTGACGGATGTTCCATCTGCAGAATTTTCAGTAATGGAACCAATCGTATAGCTCACAGTCGGTCCGTCATTGACCGCATTGATGGTGATGGTTGAAGTCGCTGTACTACTCTGAGAAGCTACTGTTGTTCCATCTTCCGATGATTCAACGGTAAAGGTCCCTGAGGTAGTACTATCTGCAGTCGGCATGAACTTCACACCGGTGGTCCCTTCATCATAGGTGATGAAAGTTTCATCGGTGATCTGAGTTGTTCCGTCACTCTTGTAGAGCGTACCGTTGCTGATGCTGTTGATCCGGAAATGCGTTACCTCCGTCCCATCTTCACTGTTCCGAGCCATGGTGATCAGACCGGAGAGAGAATCCTCATCCGTACTGATGCTATCGACCGTAGGAGTATCACCAACCGCTGTGATGGTAATTGTCGATGTGGCTGCTGTCGTACTCTGTGCTGAGACGGTGCTGCCATCTTCAGACGATTGTACCTGGAAGCTGGCCGCCGTCGTGCGGTTGCTGCTGGGTGTGAATTTAACACCGGCGTTACCTTCGTCGAAGGTGATGTAGCTACCATCACTGATGGCCGTTGTGCCATCGTTCTTGTACAGGGTACCGCCAACGATATTGGAGATCTTAAAGTGGGTAACCTCGGTGCCGTCGTTGGCATTGCGGCTGATAACGATGCCTCCAGACTGGGTATCTTCCAAGGTTGTAATATCAGCGACCTGTGGCGTATCACCCACCGGTGTAATCGTGATAGTAGAGGTTGCAGCACTGCTGAAGGTGTCAGAGTCCGTTGAATCCACAACCGCTTTGACATCAAAAGAGCCGGTCGTACTGTTCGCGTCTGGTGTGAACTTCAAACCAGCTGTTCCCTCTGCAACAGTCACAAAGGTTCCTGTTGTCACGGCTGTCGTTCCATCGCTCTTGTAGACAGACCCGTTAATAATGTTGCTGATCTCGTACTGAGTCACTTCTGAACCATCAGAAGTGTTCTTGGTGATGGTGATCAATCCGGACTGCGTATCCTCAGTCGTGGTCACACTCGCAACGGTTGGTGTATCCGCAACGGATGTCACTGTGATCGTGACGGTCGCGTAGTCACTCTGAGCAGCAACGGAGGTTCCATTCTGTGAAGATCGAACCTTGAAGCTGCCACTGGATGAACTGTTGGAAGAGGGGGTAAACTTCAGCCCTGCCTGTCCCTGATCATAAGTGATGTAAGCACCCTCGCTGATACTGGTGGTACCATCGTTCTGATAGAGGGTACCGTTGGTAATTGAGCTGATCTCGAAATGGGTGACCTCAGTACTATCGTTGGTATTACGATTAATCGTGATCGCAGAGGACTGCGTATCCTCCAACGTTGTAATACTTGTAGGTGAGGTGGAGGGCGTATCACCGATGGCATTGATCGAGACGGAAGCGGTAACAGCGGTGCTGAAAGTGTCGGTGTCGCTAGCACTGCCAGCGGCTTGGACATCAAAAGTCACGGCTGTATTACGGTCGGTTTCCGGTGTGATCTTCAGACCACTTGCTCCTTCAGCAATCGTCACAGTACTTCCTTCTGTGACCTGGGTCGTACCGTCACTTTTGTACAGCGTTCCACCAACGATGTTGCTGATGTAGTAGAGCGTAATATCAGCACCGTCACTGCCGCTTTTCGTGATGGTCACTGCCCCGGATTGGGTCTCTTCATCCGTCGTAATGCCCGTTCCGACAGTCGGTGTATCACCCACTGGCGTAATGGTAATGGTTGAGGTTGCCACGGTATCGCTCTGGGCAGCCACGGTCGTGCCATCTTCCGATGATTGAACGCTGAAGCTTCCGGATGTCGTACTATCTGCGGTAGGTGTAAATTTCACACCGGCCGTGCCTTCGGCATAGGTGATGTAGCTATTGGCGGAGATTGCTGTTGTGCCATCACTCTTGTAGAGCGTACCACCACTGATACTGGTGATCTTGAAGTGGGTGACTTCGGTTCCATCAGAAGTATTACGACTGATGGTGATGGCACTGGATTGTGCATCCTCATACGTGGTGGCACTGGCTACCGAGGGGGTATCACCCACCGGCGTAATGGTGATGGTTGATGTCACTTCAGATGAGCAGGTAGTGGTGTCGGATGCTGAAGCGCATGCCTTCACTTTGAAGCTTGCAGCATCGTTTCTATCCGCTGACGGTGTGAATTTGACTCCGGCTGCAGCTTCATCATTCGTGATACTACTTCCATCGGAAATCGCTGTAGCCCCATCGGATTTTGTGAGGGTTCCGCCGATGAAATCACTGAGAATGAAGGCATCGACCTCCGTACTGTCATTGCTATTCCGAGTGATCGTGATCAAACCGGACTGGGTATCCTCGGTGGTTGTGACACTGGTGACAGTGGGCGTATCGCCAACCGGTGATGAAGTAATGGTCACTGTCCCTGTTGCTGTTTCAGCCGACCCAGTCCCGCTATTACCGAGATCACTGACGGTCACCGTCAGAACATCGGAGCCAGCATTGTTCCCGGTGCCTGTGTAGGAGAGAGTACCCAAAGCGGTATTCAGATTGGTTAAAGAGCCCTGAAGCGTTACCGTGGCCGAGCCATTTGCCCCGGACGAAACAGAGACATCGCTCGGCAGCGTTCCAATCGTTACAATCCCTGCCGTAACCGTCAGTTGCACTTGAACCGTCGCTGTTCCAGCATCCACGTCAGAGATGGAGATACCGGAGATGCTTAGCTCAGCATCTTCATAGCCGGTCTGTGCCGCAGGAACAGTAATGGTGGGTGCTTCATTGACATTGGAGACGTAGATGATGAAGGACTCGGATTCAGAGGTCTTGACACTATCCGTCGCCTGGATACCAAGGGTATAGGTAGCTGTCGTTTCGTAGTCGAGACCGGATGTTCCTGTTGAGGTGACGGTGATAGCTCCACCGGATGCACTTACTTCAAAGAAACCATCCGCATTTCCGGAAATGATACTGTAAGTGATCGCTTCGCCCTCTGCGTCAGTGGCTAAAACCGTACCAACTGCCGTTCCGGCTTCAGCTCCTTCCTCAACCGTGAAAGGACCTCCACTATCCATTACAGGTGCTGTATTGGTTGATGTGGTACTGCTTGAGGTTGAGGTCGTGCTGCTGGAAGAAGAGCCCCCAGCACTATCCGTTGTACCACCGGAATCAAACGTGTCCGGGTCGAATTGGGTGTCAGTTGTTGTATCTGTCGTTGTTGGTGTTGTTGGAGTCGTGGGAACCGATGCATCCGACTGGGACGTAGGTGCAGGTGTCGTTGGTTCAGAACCTCCTGTTGCCGCATCACCACCCGTTGGGGTACCAGTAGTACCTCCTGTCTGATCAGCAGGTTGTGTAGCGCCAGCTGGTGGTTCAACCACAGCATTGGCATCCTTGATAGCTTGGGTGACAGATTCTGCTGTTTTTGCAGCGGTTGCTGTTGTCGATTCAGCCACGGAGGCACTCTGTTTTGCACTCTGTGCGTTTGTTTTTGCTTTGGTAGCTGCTTGTGATGCAACCGCCTGGGCATTGGAGGCACTCTGAGCGGCCTTATCAACGTTCTGCTTGATCTCTGCACTGCTCTCCTGAGCAGCAGTTGCCGCTTGTTGGGCCTGTTGCTGGGCCTCTTGGACTGTGGCAGCTACTGTCGCTTTTGCTGCCTCGGCCTGTTGTTGCACCGCAGCAGCATCCTGCCCGGATGCAGTGGCAACTGCCTGATTTACAGAAGCGGCAGCGGCATCACCTGCCACCATGGTTACCGCAGCTGCGACGTTTCCTGCGGCTTCCGGCCCGGCAGCTGAAGTCACGGATGATGCGATATCTCCTGCTTTTTCAGCACCAGCAACTTCCGTAACCGCAGCAGCAATGGATGTGGACGCATCGACACCGGATGATTTCGCACCTTCCGTCACGGATTGGGCGATTGCAGCCGCTTGGTCAGCACCAGCCATCTCGGTAACAGCGGCAGCGATTCCTGCAGCTGCTTCACCATTCGTCGCCTCTGTAACCGATTTGGCCACTGCTGCAACAACTGCAGCACCACCATCCTGAGTGGATGCAACCTGAGTAACAGCAGCAGCAATACTCGCGGCCTGTTCAGCTCCAGCTCCCTCAGTAACCGACTTGGCGATATCTGCCGCTTTTTCAGCACCAGCAACGGAGGTCACTGCAGCTGCGACGCTCTTGGCCTGTTCAGGTGTGGATGCTTCGGTAACGGACTTGGCGATACTGGCAGCAGCATCTGCCCCTGCAACCTGCGTCACTGCAGCAGCAACATCAGAGGCCGCTTCACCATTGGTGGCCTCAGTAACCGATTTAGCGATTTCGGCGGCTTTCCCTTCACCGGCAACCTGTGTGATGGAAGCAGCGATATCGGCAGCAGCCTCTTTCCCAGCCGCAGTCGTCACCGCTTTCGCAATATCGGCTGCGCCCTCGCCGTTTGTCACCTGAGTAACAGAGGCAGCGATGTCAGCAGCAGCCTCTTTCCCGGCCGCCAAAGTGACGGACATGGCGATCTCACCAGCTTTTTCAGCACCAGCAATCTGTGTAACTGCTGCAGCAATTTCAGAGGCAGCATCCTTACCTGCGGCCTCGGTAACAGCCTTGGCCACGGCACCAGCAGCGTCTTCACCAGCGGTTTTCGTTACAGTAGCAGCAATTTGAGCAGCCTGTTCCGGTCCAGCAACTTCAGTGATCGCTTTGGCGATATCTGCAGCTTGGTCCTTGGCAGCAAAGGAAACAGCAGCGGCAATTTCAGTTGCCTTACCGTCACCTCCAGCTTCAACAGATGCTTTGGCAACAGCAGCAGCACTCTCAGGAGAGGCCTGAGCCGCAGCCGAGGCGATTTTGGTCAGGGCATCATCTACATTCGCTGCAGGAAGGGAATCCAGTGCAGCCTTAGTCATCTCATAAGCTGAATCACCATCCGGGTCCGCCTTGACGGCAGCAGCCATGACAGCCGTTGCCATCTCCGTGGTATTGGTCGTTCCATCCACACCAAGAGCCCCAGCAACAAGATCGGCACTCATATCAAGACCAAGCTGTTTGGCAGCCTGAATCGCCTGGCCCACCAGCTTGGCAACCTCTTTCGGGGTTGCCGCAACCGCTGAGGCGGCCTTGATAACGTTCTTTGAGGATTTCTTTTTCTTTTTCTTGCTCTTATCTTTCTGTTTCTTATTATGCTGTGCCAGTTTGTTCTTGGCATCTGGATACTTCTTCTCCGCCTTCTCTTTGAACTTCTTCTGGGCATCTTGCTGCTGAGGCGTCAACTGCTCACCCTTGGGTCGCAGGAATCCCGCAGATTTGGCTTCGATCAACAGGGCAAGTGAATTTTGGATCTGCTCCACGGTTGCCGCCATGGCGGTGGAGACGAAAGAGATGGAATTGGTAAAGTTACCAAAGGCATCAGCAACGGAAGAGAGCAAGCGCCCAGGGACCATTGATTGCAGTTCAGCAAGCACCTGATCAGGACTTTTAATATCCTGCTTTGCCTGATCGTCAGACTGGCCCTGTTGATCAAGCTCATCGAAGAGACGCATCGCTGCAGCGTCCTGATCTTCAATGGACATCATATTGGCAACAGCGTCTTTATAGAGCTGACGAGAGGTCAGTTCCGGGAGTTCATTCTCATCTAACCCCAGCTCTTTTTGCAGAAACTGAATCGTCTCATAGGTGACTTCGACAGGGATATTCTTAGGATCGGCTGGCAGCTCCTCTTTAGCCAACACGGAGGTCGAATCACCCTCACCCACTTCAACGGAACCGGCATCATTGGAGAGAGCACCATACCCTTCCGGAACGCTGAGAAGTGTCGGAACATCGCCGTGGACAACACCCTCTACAGTTGTTCCTCGCACTCCCAGGCTCGCTTTAGGTGTGCTTAAGGCGACATTGGATCTCTTGACAGAAAAGCCGGAAATATAACGGAAACTACCTTGTTTAACCTTGACTTGATTATCGGTTCTGCTCACAGAAGGGTTGAAAACAAAACGATCGAGAGTGACAGAGGAGTCAGGACCGATGTAGAAGGTTGAACCATCACGATAACGGACGATCACACTGGCTCCCGCCTCCGTTGCAATCGTCTGACTGGGGAAGAGCTCTTCATTCAACTTCAGTGGTTTCGGCTCACCCTCACCCAGCATGCCGGTTGCAGAGCCGGAAAGATGGACAATACGTCCGATATGCACCTTATCCAGTTTTTTAGGAAGCTCCTTCAGTTCAACCGGAACTGTTGAACCGGCTTCAGCACTCTCCTGCTCGATGGCATCTCCCTCAGTTCCCTCCTGAGCGTCGCTATTAACCTCTTCTGCTTCTGAAAGAGTAGATTTATCCTGTGTCGTCTGCACTGCTTTGGGGTCGGAACCATCCTGGGAACCAGGGCCGGCAAGAAAATAGTACCCTCCTCCAGCTGCCGCAAGAACAACAGCGACGATGGTTGCGATGATCCCGATCTTTTTGACATTGCTGGCCATACACGACTCCGCAGGCACTACCGATTGCTGGATAAATCAAACGTGAGAAATCCTCTATTCCTAGTATATCGTCATTTGTCGACCAAGTGTTGACAAAAAAGTGAACATCTCACGACTAATTTCTGAATACAGCAGTGAAAATGCACGCCGATTGCCGCTTTGAAGAGCGGTACAATTGCACCATATAAAACGCCCCTGCCAGAGTGATCCGACAGGGGCGTTATGAACCAAAAAATGTATATGGGGTGTCAAATGATGATCAGTAACTCCCCACCTTGGCAGTAATGCCGGTCGTCTGGGCGATATGGCGACTGGCCTGTACCGCTTGGTGCTGGCTCTGGAAAGGACCTGAGCGGACTCGTGTGTACTGTTTTCCACGCACGTTGGCCATCTCCTGATAGACCGGATAGCCCACTTGAGCCGCCTGTTGATGGATGGCGTTGGCATTCCCCGTCTGCGAGAAGGAGCCAAGATCCACATAGTAGGAACCGGTCACCGGAGCACTCTGCTGCTGAGCGGATTGGCTTCCCTCCAGCTGATTTGGTGCGACTGCAGCGCCCATTCCTGGTGCTCCACCCCCCGTGGGAGCAGGAGCATATCTCCCCTGGTGAGGCGTCATACCTTGGAGGGGCCTGTTCTGATTCATCATACCCTGCTCCTGTGGCTGTGGAACCATACCGGCACCACTCTGCGACCGCTGAGACGGCGGCAACGCGGCCGGGCTCGTGAAATCAAGGTAGGATGTCGGTTGGGCACTGTTCGCGCTGGGAGCGGTCCCGTGGGGTGTCATTCTCTGCTGCCCACCAACACCTGGCGGATAGTGTCCATCCCGACCGGCAGGAGCCATGATCCGATTGTGATCCTGACGTTTGCGGTACGCTGCTGCAGCCTTCCGGGGATCCCTCTCTTTGTTGTGAGTCATAACGATTGGACGGATGAACAGAACCAGTTCCGTCTTCGTCACGGAATCATCTTTGTACTGGAACAGATCGCCAACCAGAGGCAGTTTCGACAGTCCGGGAAGTCCGGCGTTGGACTTACTGATCCGGTCCTGCATCAACCCACCGAGAATCGCCACCTGACCGCTGTGAACCCGGAGGATCGATTCCATCTCCTTGACTTGGATCTCGGGGATTCTGTTGATTGCCGCTCCGAGTTCCGGATTAGGATCATTCACCCAGCTGCTGATGCTTGAAATGGTGGGACGCACATTGAGCGTCACGATGTCGTCGGCACCGATCTGTGGCATGACACTCATCACCAAACCTACGGGAACCGTATGAATCTGCGTGTTTACGTTACGGTTGTTGTTGGAATCGGTCTGGGACTCCACAGTGAAGAAGACCCTGTTGTTCACAACCTTCAGAACTGCGGTTTGATTGTTCAGTGCCATGATCTTCGGGCTTGAGAGCACTTTGGTGTTACCAAACTGTTTCAGAGCCCGCACCGTCGCTTCAATTGAATGCCGACCATTGTGTCCCGACATGTGAAACGGAATGGTATAGGCTGGCAGATCACCCACAGCGCGCAGAGGTTGCAAGGCGAGGGGGTTCAAAGCATTCAGACCAACCAGAGCGCTCACGGCACTGTTCCCGGCTCGGGCAATTCCCAATGCTGACGTCGTGAGATTGCTCCAATCCACACCACCTTGGAATCGATCGCTCAGGGTCACCTCCACCACTGTGGATTCAATCATCACCTGACGATGAACGTTGTCCAAAATGGAGTCCAGAAGCCGCTTGACCCGTTTATGCTGATCAGCTTTTGCATAGATGCTGAGCAAACCTGCCTCACGATTGACGGAAACAATACGGGATCCCGCAGTGGCACCTCCAGCTCCAGCTGCGCTTGCAGCAGAATCTCCCGCCGGTAACCCACCAACCGCAGGCTGACCGGTCAGGTCCGTCCCGCCATTCTGAGCGGCAGTCTGATTTGCCATCAATAGAATCGCCTGGATATCACTCTGCAGCGATTCCCAAAACTGATTATTCGATGTGGTACTCAACTCCATCTGCGACTGATTCTTGTCAGAATCTTCGGTGGAGATTGTGGTGTCGGTCAGATTCTGCGTCGAGATCTGCGTTGAGATCTTATTCGTACTGGTAGTGGTACGTGACATATTCACGTAGTCCACCTGATACACCTTCAGAAAAGGCCGATTGGGCGAAATACTGATGGTACTTCCATTGATTTCATAACTCAGATCAACCTGTTTGGCGATCCTGTCAAGAATCTCTGGCAGTGACTGCTCAATTGCGCTCAGCGTCACACGGCCTTGAATACCGGGATAGATATCCACATTCATGTTAGCGTCGCGAGCCAGGGCAAACAGCAGATCACGCACCGACATGTCGGTGACCGTGATGGTGTAAACCTCCTGCTCATCCAGGTCCCCCACCTGATCAGGGGTGGGCAGAGCACCCAGGTTGGACCCCATATCCATGGATGCCGAAACCGGAGGATTGGTTGGACGTAGAAAATGCTGTTTTGATGGGGAAATCTGCCCAGTATTCGAACAGGCTGCCAACAGTGCGCAGGCCATGCCGACACCGGTCATTTTCCACGATGATGGCATTTGACGCCAGATCTTGAGAAGAGAGTCTCCTGGGAGTGTGTGCCGCTTCATGCTCGTCACCCGCCTTCACGTCAAGGGTTTGACGGATACGGACAGTGATCCCAATATGGGAAAATGCCTGGAATCACTGGACGATGCCTCTTTTTCAGGAGAAGTCATCTGCTCCATGCATTCCATGCCGTATCCGACGATATGGTGTGTCGAAGAACTAGGTACGCAAAGGGCGGGCCAAACGATTCTGGAAGTGGAGTGAGACCAGAGAGCAACACAGTAGTTAAAGGTTTTGGCGTGGTCACGCAGGCGACCTACCCGGCAAGAGAGATGGACATAATTTCCGCGACAGTGAATGAAATCGCCTGTTCACCTATTGAAGTCCCTCCAGAAACCAGGCGCAACACCCCCCTGTACGGCACGCTTGATTTCATTCATAAACAGCTCTCGGCTCATGGTGCGTGCACCAAACCGTTTCAGATGGTCCGTCTCCATCTGACAATCGATGACCTGAAAGCCAAGGGCAATCAGACGCTGGACAAGATGGATGAATGCAACCTTGGAGGCGTTGGGGGCAAGAAAGAACATCGACTCCCCGAAAAAGCAGCGACCCAGCGACACTCCATAGACACCTCCCACCAACTGTGGTGACCCTCCCTCTTCAGGATCAAACCGCCACGCTTCGCAGGAGTGGGCGTGTCCCAGTCGATGCAGACGCTCGTAGGCGTCGATCATCTCTTGGGTAATCCACGTTCCCTCCTCATCGCCCCGTGGCTGCGCACAACCCACCATGACTTCACGAAAAGCGGTATCGAAGGTGATCGTAAAGCGCCCCTTCTTAATCACTTTCCGCAAACTTCTGGGAATATGCAGCCATTCCGGTTTCAAGACCATGCGGGGGTCGGTACTCCACCACAATATGGGCTCCTCGGCGGTAAACCAGGGAAAGATCCCCTGACTATACGCAGATAGAAGGCGGTCTGGCTCAAGGTCACCACCGACGGCAAGGAGCCCGGAGGGCTCTGCCAGATGCACCGGTGGAAAGAGCGTTCTCTTATCTGGATCATTACTGAGTGCGTAGATAGGCATGGAAAGTCAGTGAGCGAGTGCCCAATTGGGACCGGTACCGATCTCAACGTTCAATGGGACAGAGAGTTGCATGGCACTTTCCATGCTACTTCGGACAAGTGCATCGACTGCTTCTCTTTCGTTATTCGGCACTTCCAAAACCAGTTCATCATGAACCTGAAGGATCATTCTGGCCTTGAATCCCTGCTCTTTCAGTGCGCTATGCAGGGTAATCATCGCCTTTTTGATCAAATCTGCTGCAGAGCCTTGGATCGGTGCATTGATGGCAGTCCGCTCGGCAAACTCCCGACGCATGCGATTGCTGCTGTTAATTTCCGGTATCAGGCAGCGTCGGCCGCCGAGGGTGGTAACATATCCCTGATCCCGGGCCTCGGCAACAGACCTGTCCATCGCCTGCCGCACTCCCTGATAACGGGAGAAATAGAGATCCATGTAGTCTCGTGCTTCCGGATTGGAGACACCAAGACGTTTGGCAAGCCCAAAGACGCTCATGCCATAGATCAGACCGAAATTGATGGTTTTGGCCATGCGGCGTTGATCACCCGTGACACTCTCTGAATCACCACCAAAAAGCTCCGCTGCCGTCGCAGAGTGAATATCCCTTCCCTCGGAGAATGCAGTTTTCAGACGATCGACATCTCCCATATGAGCCAGAAGTCGCAGCTCTATCTGACTGTAGTCGGCAGCCATCAATGTCCAACCCTCGGGCGCGATAAAGGCGGTGCGTATCGCCCGCCCCTCTTCGGTCCTGATGGGAATATTCTGAAGATTTGGATCCGACGAGGAGAGACGCCCCGTCGCCGTCACCGCCTGATTGTAACTGGTATGCACCCGACCTGTGGTGGGATGAATTAATTTCAACAGGGCATCGGTATATGTGGATTGCAGCTTCGTCAGCGCCCGGTAGTCCAGCACTTTGGCCGGAATCTCATGTCCCTTCTCTGCCAATTTAGTGAGTACATTGACGTTAGTGGAAAAGCCGGTTTTGGTGCGTTTGCCCCCTTTGATACCCATCTTGTCAAACAGGATCATGCCCAACTGCTGGGTGGAGTTGACATTGAACGCCTCGCCGGCCAGCGCATGTATCTCCTCCGTCAGCACCTCACGGCGGGCAGTGAAATCCTTTGACATTGCGCTCAACGTATCCCTGTCTACCAGAGTTCCAATGCGCTCCATATCAGAAAGAATGGGAATCAAAGGCTTCTCAATCGTCCTGTATAGCTCCTGGACATCGCTCAATTCAGTGAGCAGAGGCGCCATTTTCTCTGCTGCCGACCAGGCTATATCAGCATCCTCACAGGCGTAGGGGATCGCCTTCTCCAGGGGAACCCGATCAAAGGTAAGCTGCTTCTTGCCACTACCAGCCACATCTTTGAAGGAGAGAGTCGTACGCCCCAGCTCCTCCATGGCGATCACATCCAGATTATGCCGTCGTTGTGAGCCATAGATGAGGTGTGAGAACAGCATGGTGTCCCGATCAAGTCCCTTAAGCGTGATATCATAGCTGGCCAAAACAGAGAGATCATACTTGATATTTTGCCCCGTTTTGAGAACCTTGGGATCCTCGAAAATGGGCTTCAGTGCGTCCAGAACAGTCTGTCGATCCAACTGACCGTCAGGAGCTGCATCCAGGGCGTGCCCAACCGGCAGATACCACGCCTTACCTTCCTCCCAACTGAAGGAGAGACCCACCAGTTCAGCAGAGAGGGTGTCCAGACTGGTTGTTTCCGTATCGAAGGCGAACCGTCCCTGCTGTTTGAGCTTAGCCAGAAAGGCGTTGAAACCGTCAGTCGTGGTGATTGCCTGATAGTCCAATTCAGGTGTCTCGGGCTGCACTTCCGAGAGTTCGCCACCACTATAAGACTCTCCTCCATCCACAAGTGTGTCGAGTTCTCGAACAAAGGTGCGAAACTCCATCTCCGAAAATAATCGCCGCAAACTCTCCACATCGGGCGTTTGACGTTTCAGATCATCGATTCCAATCTCTAGAGGCACCTCAAGATCCAAAGAGGCGAGCTGTCGGCACAGTATCGCCTGTTCCGCATACTCGATCAGGTTCTGCCGCCTTTTCGGTTGCGTGATGGTATCGAGCTTAGCCAACAAAGCATCAAGACTGCCATAATCGTTGATCAATTTAGCTGCCGTTTTGACACCAATGCCCGGTACACCAGGAATATCATCGGAGGTATCACCGGAAAGGCCCATCAGATCGGTGATCTTCTCCGCAGGCACTCCCCAATGCTCCTGCACTCCCAACTCATCGAACCAGCGATCACGACCACTGTCCAGCATGGAAACAGTCGGTCCAACCAACTGCATGAGATCCTTGTCACCGGAGACCACAACTACCTGCAACCCCGCCTCTTTACCATAGTGCGTCAGGGTACCGATAATATCGTCCGCCTCATAACCCGACTGCTCCAATTGGGGAATACGATAGGCGCTGACGACCTCTTTGATGATTGGGATCTGCGCCCTCAGATCATCCGGCATTGGTTTTCTGTTCTGCTTGTATTTTGGATCCAGTTCATGGCGAAATGTCGGCCCCTTGGTGTCGAAAACCATGGCCAGATACTCGGGATGGTGCTCGTCGATCACCTTGCGCACCATCTTGACAAAACCGAAAATGGCGTTGGTTGGAAAGCCGTCTCGACGGCTGAGAGAGCGGATTCCGTGAAATGCACGATAGAGATACCCGGAACCATCAATCAAAAAGAGGCGCGGTGTGTTCATGGAGGCGGTGATCCTTGGTGTTGGAGATGCATCCATGATAAACCGGTGTGCAAGGGGTGGGCTACCCTCTGAAGAGTACGGGGGGAGTTTTTTCAACTGTCGACCGGACAAGGATACCCAACAGGATGCATGGACCTTCGTATGTAACCCGGTTTCTTAAACACCTGATCATACCCTTCTGGGTTTTGGGAATGCTCTTCCCCCTTTCTGGCAGCGCTGAAGACTCGACCTCCCAATCCACCACTAAAGCGACTCCTACTGTCACCCCTCCAGCAAAAAGAGATGTAAATCCTGATGGTTACCCCTTACCAGCGAAAGGGGTTTTGATCGCGACACTCCGAGAGGACATCTCCGAGGAGATTGAGGGACCGGAGACTGAAATTCGTATCTTTGAAGACGAAATGAGTAACAGAGTGACCGAGTTCTATGTCAAAGGACAGCGGTTCCAACTCGAGATCACATCAGCAGCGGAGCCAGGGTACGTTCTTGTCGATAATAATGGCGACGGAGTGTTTGAAAGTCGTTATGATACGTTGACACCGCGCATAATTCTCCCCCATTGGGTCCTGCGCCATCACCCAGGCGATGACGATCCACTGGAGAGCACTTCTGATCTTAAGAATCCTGAAAACGGCGTTGAGGGCGTTGAAGAAACAGACACATTCGGCAGCCTGAATCCCGATGACTTCGACCCCATTCTCGAGAGTGATGAACCGGTTATGCCCTTCACCATTCTTGACAACGAAATGACGACGCGGGACCTTCTCGACCGCTGACGTCGTTCCTTTCCGTGCTGGATCTACACGGCATCCATTGCGCGTTTATGACCACACGGACTATCCAAAGAAAAGTTACATGAATGGTTCCATGCCGCACGGCCCATATTGGCTGTTTTCCGGCTATTTCAGTCTCTATTTCGGGATTCTCGGCGTCTGGATTCCCTACTGGCCCCTCTATCTATCAAGTCTCTCATTCAGCTCGGAGATGATCGGTTCGCTCACGGCACTGGCCCTTGGAGTCAAAGTGCTCGGCCCCCCCGTCTGGGGTCGATTGGCCGATCATGAACCCATTGGTCGCCGCCCTGTTCTTATCGGCACCTCAATCGCGACAGCCTTTTTGTTTACATTGGTCTTTTTCGGACAGAGTTATGGATGGCTGATTCTCTTTATCTTTCTCTACAGCTTTGTCCATGCCGGCCCTCTTGCCATCGTAGATACCGCCGCTATGGAGTGGGTGGCCCGCCATGATGCCGACTATGGTCGGATGCGTGTTTGGGGTTCCATTGGCTTTATTGTCCTGGCCCTGGGTTTGGGGCCGGTAGTCGATCATTACGGCATCCCTCTCATCCTCTGGGTAATCCTCGTCATGCACGCTTCCATGGTTCTTATTGCATGGAGGATCCCCATCTCGCACCATCAAGAAGCCTCTGCAACACAAGAGTCCAGAGAGACAAAGGTTACCCTGTTCAAGCACTCTGGAATTCCTGGATTCTACCTCTCTGGTTTAATGATGCAGTTTTCCCACTCGGCCTACTATGGATTCTACTCCATTCACATGGTTGATCTCGGCTTTTCCAAAACGACCATCGGGCTATTCTGGGCTCTGGGAGTCCTCGCGGAAGTATTCGTAATGGCCCACTCTCGCTGGCTACTGAAACGGGTAGGTATCTCCACATTGCTCACGGGATCTTTACTACTGGCTACTCTGCGTTGGCTAGCCCTGGCCAGTGTATCCCACTGGCTGCCGTTACTCTTCGTGCAACTGCTGCATGCGTTTACATTCGGAGCATTTCACATCGCGTCCGTACGAAGGGTGCACGAGAGTGCTCCCATTGACCAACGGGCCACTGCGCAAGGGTGGTATCACGCGCTCTCTTTCGGCTGTGGAGGGGGGCTTGGACTCCTCTTCTCGGGAGCGTGGTTCGATCAATTGGGGGCCGAATCTCTCTACACTTTGATGGCCGCTTCCTCCTTGACCGGTGTCCTGGTCAGTCTCCAGTCCTGCCGAAAATTGGAAAGAAATAAACCAGCCAAAACTAGGGCGTGTTGACATATAAATGATTTATCCATCAATATCTTTTCCAACAAGGAGGAATTGATGGATCGATATATACTGCGTGATGACCAGTGGGGCCGGATTATTCCACATTTGCCGAAACGTCGGGGTGATCCAGAGAAAATGGCCAAAGACCACCGATTGTTTCTTGAGGCAGTCCTATGGATTACTCGTACCGGCGCGCCTTGGAGAGATCTCCCTGATTGCTTCGGGAATTGGGAGAAAGTCTACAAGCGATTTTCGCGA
>JADGBX010000053.1 GCA_015231265.1 Magnetococcales bacterium
CTCCAACGTCGGGGATACACAGAATACGCCCCCTCCCTCGAATTTCATCGCGCGCCTGGGGGGGTGAGGGGAGTGTGTCGGGGAAGGCAGCCGGTGTTGAGTGTGTCTCCTCTCTTGAGAGTTGCAGCCACGCCAACGGCTACTTCGCCCGTAGGGTACGGAGATGGCACCGAATGTCGGGCTTTACAAAGCAGAGTGTGATTGGAGCCGAACCTGACCCGCATTTCTCACCGCCTGAGCTCTCCCTGGTCAAGGCGTCCTTAACGGTTACACAGTACCCGTCACCGTCGTTTCTTGAGTAGGGGTTTCAGATAGCTGCCCGTCCATGATCCTTTCTGTTTGGCCACCTTCTCCGGAGTGCCTTGAACGATTACCTCCCCACCATAATCACCCCCCTCCGGCCCCAGATCCACCAGCCAGTCACAGGTTTTGACCACATCGAGATTGTGCTCGATCACCACCACCGTGTTGCCCGCCTCTGCCAGAGTGTCCAACACCTTCAATAGGGTGCGAATGTCGGCAAAATGGAGGCCTGTGGTGGGTTCGTCCAAGATATAGAGCGTGCGTCCGGTGGCGCGTTTGGCCAGTTCGCGCGCGATCTTCACCCGCTGCGCCTCACCACCGGAGAGGGTGGTGGCGGCTTGCCCCAGGCGCATGTATCCGAGTCCGACGTTGTTCAGCGTCTCCAGCCTGTTGCGGATCGCCGGGTAGGCGTTGAAGATCTCAAGAGCGTTCTCCACGGTGAGATCGAGGATATCGGCGATTGTGAGCCCCTTATAGCGAATCTCCAGAGTCTCCCGGTTGTAGCGGGCACCGTGACAAACATCGCAGGGAACGAACACATTGGGCAGAAAGTGCATCTCGATGGTGACCACGCCGTCCCCGGCACACGCCTCGCAGCGACCCCCTTTGACGTTGAAGGAGAAGCGTCCCGCTTTATACCCTCGGGCACGGGCTTCGGGCGTCTGGGCCAACAGTTCGCGGATTGGAGTGAAGAGACCGGTGTAGGTGGCCGGATTGGAACGAGGGGTACGGCCAATGGGGGATTGGTCGATGTGAATCACCTTGTCCAGATGCTCCAGACCGTTGATTTTGCCAAAGTGTCCCGCCGTGATGCGGCTGTTGTGAAGGCGCTGCGCCAGAGCCGGATAGAGAGTGTCGAGCACCAGGCTGGACTTGCCGGAACCGGAGACGCCGGTCACGCCCACCAACAGGCCGATGGGCAGTGTCGCCGTCACTCCCTTGAGATTGTGCGTGCGCACATCCACCAGTTCGATAGTTCGGTCCATATCGGGCGTGCGGCGTTTTTTCGGGAGGGGGATCGACTCTTTGCCGGAGAGATAGCGGCCGGTGAGCGAGTCGGGGGCATCCATCACTTCGGAAGGGGGACCGGCAGCGACGATGGTGCCGCCGTGCTCGCCGGGTCCGGGGCCCATGTCCACCAGAAAGTCGGCCAGACGCATGGCATCCTCGTCATGCTCCACCACCACCACGGTGTTGCCCAGATCCCGCAGCCGAATCAACGTCTCCAGCAGCCGTTGATTGTCCCGCTGGTGCAGGCCGATACTGGGTTCGTCGAGAATGTAGAGCACGCCCACCAGACCGGAGCCGATCTGATTGGCCAGCCGAATCCGTTGGCTCTCGCCCCCGGAGAGGGTTCCGGCGGTGCGGTCCAGGGTGAGATAGTCGAGCCCGACACGGATCAGAAAATCGAGACGGTCGCGGATCTCCTTGAGAATCCGTTCGGCAATGGCCAGCTCCCGCGATGTGAGATCCGGCTTCTCCAGAAACGCCCGCGCTTCGGAGAGATGCCAGGAGGAGAACTGGGCAATGCTCTTGTTGCCGATGCGGATGTGCAGCGCCTCTTTGCGCAGGCGCTGTCCCTGGCAGGTGGGGCAGGGGGAGGTGTTGCGGTAGCTGCGCAGTTCGTCGCGGATCTCGTCGGATTCGGTCTCCAGATAGCGCCGTTGCAGTACCGATAGAATGCCCTCCCAGGTGCGAAACCGGGACATGCGGCGTTTGAACCCCCGATACTTGAACTTGATCTTCTCTTTGCCGGAGCCGTTGAGAATAATCTCTCGGTGCTCCGGGGAGATCTCCTTCCAGGGGGTGTGGACGTCGATCTCGAAGTGTTTGCAGACGGCGGAGAGTGTCTCCCAGAAGATGCGGGCGTTGCTCTTGGCCCAAGGCGCGATGGCGCCGCCGCGCAGAGAAAGATCGTGATTGGGCACCACCCGTTCAGGATCGAAATACTCCTCGGTGCCCAGACCGTCACAGGTGGGGCAGGCGCCGTAGGGATTGTTGAAGGAGAAGAGACGCGGTTCGATCTCCGGATAGGAGATGTTGCAGTGGATGCAGGCGTGGCGTTCCGAGAAGAGTGTCGACGTCTGATCCTCGGCCAGGGGTTGCACGCTGGCGATGCCGTCAGTGAGGCGTAGCGCAGTTTCCAGAGAGTCGGCAAGGCGGGTTTCGATGCCCGGTTTGACCACGATGCGATCCACCACCACCTCAATGGTGTGGCGGATTTTCTTGTCCAGCGTCGGGAGTTGATCCAGTTCATAGGGGTCGCCGTCGATGATCACCCGGGTGAACCCTTCACCCTTGAGATCGGCAAGCTCCTTTTTGTACTCCCCTTTGCGGCCTCGCACGATGGGAGCCAGCAGCAACAGGCGGCTTCGCTCCGGCATCTCCAGCACCACATCCACCCTCTGGCTGACCGTCTGAGACTCGATGGGGCGGCCACAGCCGTGACAGAAGGGGCGACCCACCCGGGCAAAGAGCAGGCGCAGATAGTCGTGGATCTCGGTGATGGTGCCCACGGTGGAGCGGGGATTGCGCCCGGTGCTCTTCTGCTCGATGGAGATGGAGGGGGAGAGCCCTTCTACCGTGTCCACGTCCGGTTTGTTCTGCAACGACAGAAACTGCCGGGCGTAGGCCGACAGCGACTCCACGTAGCGCCGCTGCCCCTCCGCCGACAGGGTGTCGAACGCCAGGGATGATTTGCCGGAGCCGGAGACGCCGGTGATGACGGTGAGCGTGTCGCGGGGAATCTCAAGATTAACGTTTTTGAGATTGTGTTCCCGAGCGCCGCGGATAATGATCGACCGGTTGGACATGGTTGTATGGATCGTCGTGTTTGATCGTGATAATGAGACGGTGCATTGAAGAGGTGTTGGAAAGGTAACATGGCACACTATATGGCGGAACTGATTTTGCAAGGGCGTCCCGTCCTTGTGGTGGGTGGAGGGCGGGTGGCCCGGCGCAAGGTGCGCTCTCTGTTGCCCTGTGGAGCGCGGGTGACGATAGCGGCACCGGTGTTGATCGACGAGCTGGCCGTGTGGGTGCGTGAGGGGAGGATCAGCCATCTTCCAATGGCATGGAGTCCCGACCTTTTGGAGCGAGGGGAGCGTCCGGTACTGCTCTTTGCCGCCACCTCCGACGCGGCGCTCAACCGGCAGATCGCTGCCTTGTGCCGTCAACAGGGCGTCCTCTGTAATGCCATCGACGACACTCCGGACAACGGCTTCCGGGTGGCCGCCATGGTGCGGCGAGGGGATCTCACCATCGGTGTCGGCACCGGTGGCAACAGTCCCGCCCTGGCCCGTCTGGTCAAGGAGCGCATCGACCGCTGGCTGGAACCGGGGTGGGGGAGGGTGGTGGCGCTGTTCGGCGATCAGCGTCGGAGGGTGAAAGCGACTCTAGACGAGCCGCGGCAGAGAGAGTCCTTCTGGCGCAAGAGCGCTCTTGCTGCCGAAAAGGAGAGGCTGTTCGACAACGAGGAGGGGGGCGAGCGGTGGTTCCGGCAGCGGTTGCAGGGGTTTCGGGATAATGGGAGAGAGTGACATCTCCTCTTTACACTGCTTCAAATGTCAACAGAGGATCCTCTCCCCGGATGCCTTTGTAGAGCATGGTGCGTAGTTTCTTTGCGTGTCCAGATTTCACATCCTCACCGTCCAGATAGATGAGGGCATGGGCTCTGTTCATATGCTGGATGTCGTTGTTTTCACAATCGGTAAGATCGGTAGGATCGTCGATGACGCAGACATGGGCGTCGGGGATGCCGGGGGTGGGGTGAGTGATCTTGGTTTTGCGAAGCTTTTCAACGGCAACACGGGCCTTCCAGACAGCCAGTTGCGGCTTTCTGCAGTGACTCTGAATACGGGCGCTGTCTCTGTCCAGATGTGTCTCTCGGTTGCAGGAGAGGTGTGTTGTGTCTTTCGGCAGAAGTTCATCGGTTTTGATGAAGCTGTTTTTGACCGTGCGTGGATCGTCAGGGTTGTCGATGTCGCTGGGAGAGTAGACGAACCGACTGACGATCTCCGTATCGGCAACCGTTCCGGGTGAATTGTCGCCATGGACGGTGTTCTCTTCGGGGCAGCAGTCGTTTCTCATGATGATTCCCACAGTTTGTCACTGAGTTGTTCGGGCTCTTTCTGGCGTCTGATCAGGACCAGGAGTTGGTTGTCTTTCCGATCGACCCTGTCGATGGGACAATCATCCTCTGCGATCTCGATAGTGGCGTCGTAAGCGTAGTAGTTGTAGCTCCTGTCACTGCCAAACCCAAGATCCACCAAAACCTGTTGGTCGTCATCTTCCCAAAAGAGCGTCAACTCACCTGCACCTATCGCAACGGGATAAGGGGTGGGAATATCCGGTGGCAGGTGGTCCAGAAAGGTGAGGGCAGTTTTGATGATGGAGGTTGGTGGTGCATAACTCTCCGGGCCGGCCCAGCCGGGCTCCAGTCGTGCCAGATCCTTGATCCGTTCCCGAGCCTTCTCGTGGCGCCAGGAGGGGTGGTTTATAAGTACGTTGAGGTGCGCCTTCTTGAAGAGTCGTTGCTTGGTTTGCCTTGAAAATATGCCTATATTATTCGCCATTCCCACGGGTCACTCTCCCAGAGTCTCTTCGTTATCGGGTGTGATGTCGGGGATGCCGCCTATTCGTCCTTGCAGGTAGAGTTTCCGCCAGCTCTTGCTGTATTTTTCCTCTTTAAGTTGCTGAAAGTCGGTGAAGGGAATCAATTCACTGTGGCCGCTCGTGTCCCGTTCAGCGATCCAGATCTCATCCAGCCGTAGAAGATCGGGATCCATCAGCATGACGTCGTGGGTGGTGAAGATAAGCTGGCGGCGGCTGTCGGGGGTGCAGCTCTTGAGAAACATCTCCACCAGTTGCCAAGAGGCGTGGGTGTGCAGACTGCGGTCCAGTTCGTCGACGATGTGAATGGCGTGAACATCTTCTTCAAACTCTGAATGGGTTACGAAACCAGGCAGTAAGTCAAAGAGTCGTTTTGTGCCGTCGGACTCATCCTCCATGGAGAATCGCCTCTGTTCTCCACTCTGCGTGCGATGCCTGGATTCAGAAATGGCTACGTAGGCTTTTCTATTCTTGAAGACTATATGCCCCTTTGTTGTGTCGTTCGAAATGGTAAAGGGGAGTATCTGTGTGTTGTTGCCACTGTTCGTTGTCGGCCGGATTTCTTTCGGCAGGTTGTCTTCCGGAATCTCCTGTTCAGTAATGGAGTAATCGGAAATACCCGTATCCATCGAAGCGAGCGTCTGTTTGACTTTTTGAATGATCTTTTCATCTCCCGTGAAGCCGCATGAAGTGGGTGTAGCAATAGCTAAACCGTGATTCAGCCACGTGAAGGGGGCTGTTTCTTCGTTGTCGGTTCCGTTGAATCTGCTTAAGACCGAATGATTGTCAGGGAGAGTGCTCTTGAATGATTCGGCGATCATCGAACCTTTGTCATACGTGATTCTATCGTCTTTGCGATGGAAGAGGGTCGAGTCGGAGTCTCTTGAAATCGTGGACAGCGTCTCTTCAAGTACTTTGTCGCGTGTCACTGTAAGTCTATATCTATACAGTTTATTGTTCATGATATAGTGCATCTCGAATTGACACGGTTTGCTCTCGGATGCCTGATCAAGCAGAAAAGGTCTGACGGGGATGGGGTTCTCTGGTTTCAGGGTGGCTGAGGTGAACTGTTTCAGGAATTGCAGAGCCTTAATAAAGTTGGACTTCCCAGATGCATTGCCGCCGTAGATTGCTGCTGCCTGGAGGATCTTCAAAGAGAGTTCCGTGGCCACGGCGACATGGTTGTTATGGCTGGACTCTTCCTCATCAGCGATCATTGAGAAGGTGGCCGGATCGCGAAAGGACATCCAGTTTTCTAGGGTCAGGGAGACAAGCATGGATTGGGCTCTTAACGGAGGTCTGGAGAGGTGAGGATAGCCAACAGCCATCCTATCACGTTTTCTGTGAGATGAAAAAACGGGGGTTTCACGACGGTGGAAATCCCCGTTCTTATGCACAGAGATTATGCTACCCGTTTTACCGTCACTTGGATGTGGCCACTGTTGTTGAAGTACATCTTGTCCAGATCATTGGCGAAAGCGAAGAGTTCGCGGGTGACCGGTGGGGTCCAGGCGGTGCGACGCGTCGTGTGTTTCAGCATCCGTACCAGGCGCTTGTCGGTGGTGCCCAGAGAGCCCACCACTTCGAACCACTGCGCATCCGGCAGGCGCCGGTCCCGCTCCTTCCAGGCGATGAACATCTCACTAAGACCCAGTGTGACGTCGTCCCGATCCCACCCTTCCGGGCCGCAGGCGATGCTGGCGTCGTACCAGATCTGCCCCGCTTTCACCGTAAAGGTATACTCTCCATCTTCCTCCAGAATGATGAAGCTGCGGTTGTATTTGGCGTTGGCGTAGACGGTGAAGCTGCGGGACTGCCCTTTCTGCAGGCGGTAGGTGGCCATGGCGCCCATGGTGCGATGGAACATCAGACCGGGGAAGGGGTCGCCGGCGGCGTTGGCGTTTTCGATGGTGTTGTCGGCGGTCCAGACCCGGTGTTTGACGTTGCGCAGGGAGAGAGGGTTGTAGTCGGCGTCGTCGTGGATGCGCTGTACCGCCGTGTGGTGAACCAACGGGATCCCGTCATCGTCTCCGGTCGCGTGACGGCTGACGGAGACCCGAACCTCTCGATCTCCCAGCACCGGCCCGCTGGTCACCCGCTTCATCTGTTGGTGATTGAACCCCAGAGGGTCGGGTTGCACGATCACGTCGTCGTGGTCGATCTCTCCCCGTTCAGAGTCGATCTGTTCGTAGTCGATCTCGATATCACTCAGCAGGATCAGGTCAGGAAAGCGGCTGCGAAGTGTTTCGATCATGAAGCTCAGGGTGACATCCGACAGGCCATCCTTTCGATATCCTCCGCCGATATCGGAGTGTGCGCCGGCGAACCACACCTCGGTAATTCTGCCCTTGGGGCCTTTGCGCTCCATCAGCGTCGGCATGAAGGTGACCCGCTTTTCATCCAGAGCGAGCAGGTGGAGCGCTTCGGTGACGGTGCTGGAGACCCGTCCACCGTGCTCGAACACCACGTCCGACTTGGGCTTGTCGTTGATATCCAGATTGGGAAAACTGAACGAGGCCACCGTGTCGAAGACGCCGAGAAAGCTGATCTCCGTAACCTGCGGTGCCTTCTCCTTGATCACCGTGGCAAAGCGGCGGGCGATGGCGGCTCCCCGGCTGAAGCCGAAGACGAACACCGTGTCCCCTTCTTCATAGATGGCGTTGATATCCTTGCACGCTTTGCGAATGATTCTGCCGACGTCGGCCCAGGCGAAAGCGAGCGCCTGATTCAGGAAGCGCCGCAGAGGGCCGCCATAGGTGCCGACGCCGTTGTAGTAGAGACTGACCTGCTGTGATGCGTTGAGATTTCCGCCGACAAAATCCCCTCCCAGCAGAAGGTGCAGCTTGGCGATGTTGGAGATGCTGTCATCTTTGCATTCTCCCTCACTGTTGCACTGTTCCGCATCTTTGGGTTCATTGCCGGTTCCGTCAAAACAGATAATGATGTTTTTTCCCATGACCCGCCCCTTTCATAGGTGTTTCTGATTGAAGTTATATAGTGCAATTGTATGACGAAAGGGGAGTGAAGGCAATATGAAGGGTTTTATGACTGACTGTAAAGTGATTGTAATTTAACATTAGTTTAAGTTGGTTATTTTAAGAGCGTGTGAATATATTTGAAGAGATCGACCGGTTCGACGGTCTCTCGATTGCAGACGATGGCCACATCCAGTGCAGCGGCGGCGCTGCCAAGGAAGAGCACCACATCCGGGGAGAGTTTACCCGCCAGAGCCATGGCGGTGAGGGAGAGGAAGGCGTCACCGGCGCCGATGCGATCCACCACGTGGGTGGAGAGGGCAGGGGAGCGGTGGCTGGTCTTGCTGTTGGGCTCAAGGAGCAGTGCGCCGTTGGTGCCCAGGGTGATGGCAAGCTGCTGGGCGTTGACCGCTTCGCCGATACGGGCGGCCACCAGCTCCAGGGGGTCGTGTCGGTTGTGGGCTGCCAGACGCAGTTCCGGCTCGTTGAGGGAGACGAAGTCGGCACGAGGGTAGCGGGTGATGGCGTGATAACCTCGGTTGCCGCTGTTGATCTGGGTGTTGACCGCCAGAAAACGGGCCGAATCGCACAGCGCCTGAATCATCGGTGCGGTGACGAAGCCGTTGCCGTAGTCGGCAACGATCACGCAGTCATACGCGTCGGCGTTCTCCTTGATCCAGGTGACGATCTTCTCCTCCAGGGGCGGCGTGACCGGGTTGCGTTCGTAGAGATAGATCTCGAACAGCTTGTTCATCTCCGGATCGACGAAGCGTCGCTTCACCAGGGTCGGGGCTTCTTCATACTCGAACAGCACAGGCGTGACGTCATCGTGCAGCTTCTCTCGCATGAAGTCGGCATGGGGGCAGTTGCCGCCGATGCCTGAGAGCATGGTGATCTTGCCGGCAAAGCCGCTGACGTGGTTGGCCACCGCCAGGGTGCCGCCGGCGAATCGCTCCGTGGATTCGTATTTGACCGAGGGGATGTTGCCGCTCTTACCGGTCTGTCCCAGAGGGGAGGCGTAGCAGTATTCGTCGATGATGGTTTCGCCCACCACCAGAACCGACATCTCCTTCAGGGAGTGTACCATCTCGACGATGGTGTCGGCGTCGTGACTCTTCTTGAACTGTTTGAGATAGGAGCGGGTGACCGGTGAGAAGGTTTCGAAGTGTTCGTTCAGCAGGCGGGTGGAGCTGAAGACGATCTCATCGGTGTAGAAGATGCGTCCACCGTGGCGCTCCACGGCATCCTGTTCGATGCGGATGTTGCCGGTGACATCATCGGTGGCGCTACGGTAGTCGTTACCCTTGACGTAGATGTCCGGTTTGACCGTCTCGATGACGTTGACGGCGGTCACTTCGTGGTTGATGGCGACAGTATCGACGAACCCCAGAGCAGCGAGGCTTTCGGCACGAAGGTCGTGGCTGAAGACCGGTCGGTTGGGGCCTTTGTTGACGTAGGCGTCGGCGGTGATGGTGACAAAGAGCCGGTCTCCCTCCTGCCGTGCTCTCCGGAGATGTCGTACATGCCCCGGATGCAGCAGGTCGAAGGTGCCGTGACAGAGAACGACCCTCTCCCCCTGCGACTGGAGCTCCCGTGCCCGCTCGGCCATACGCTGCAATGGCCCGATCTTCTGTTCGAAGCCCATACCCCCACACTCCACAATCGGCAACTGTTCAAAAAAAAGGTCAAAGATACCGAACAATCGCCCGCTCGGCAAAGAGTGACCGTTTCCAATGGGGTAGATCTCGGGTTCGTGGATCAGGAGGTTCCACTCTATTCGGAGGAGTGTTCAGCCATCGTCACCCGGTTGCGCCCACCCTCCTTGGAGCGATAGAGCGCCCCGTCGGCACTGTCGTTCAGGTTGGTGGCACCTGTGCAGGGGGGGTAGAGGGCGATGCCGCAGGAGAAGGTTTTGCTGAACAGCGTCTGTTCGTGCTGATGCTGCACCTTGGCAAACGCGATGCGCAGTTCATCCATCAGTCGCCGGGCGTCTTCTGCGGAGGTGTTGGGCAGGATGACGGCGAACTCTTCGCCACCGAAACGACCGACGATATCGGTTTGGCGCAGGCGCTGTTTAAGCAGGCGGGCCAGACTCTTGATCACCCGGTCGCCGGTGGGGTGGCCGTAGGTATCGTTGACCAGTTTGAAGTGGTCGATGTCGAGCATGGCAAACGCCATCGTGCGCTTCTCTCGCCGACTGCGGTCCACCTCCTGGATCAGGCGATCCTTGGTAGTGGAGTGGTTCAGCAGCCCTGTGAGCCCATCGCGCAGCATGAGGGCACGCAGCATCAGTGCCCGTTTAAGGCGGGCACGAACCGACGAAACCAGATGGGTGGGTTCGATCGGTTTGGTCAGGAAGTCGTCTCCGCCCAGATCCATCGCCGCCATCTGTTTGTGGATATCGGTCTCTCCGGAGAGATAGACGATGGGGACGCTGACCAGCTTCTCCACCTGTCGGATCACGGCGGCCACCTCGAAACCGGTGCAGCCGGGCATGTAGAGATCCATGAGGATCAGATCGGGGTGGAAGGTGTCCAGTTCGTCGAGCACTCTCATGGGGTCGGTGACCGCACGGGTCTCCATCCCCGCTTTGCTCAGCACCATGCTGTAGAGGTTGGCCAGGGAGTCGGCGTCCTCAACAATCAGAATGCGCGCCTGCTCCTGATGGTCACTGTCCAGATGGTCATCGAGTATGTCGATGATTTTGGAGATGTCTACGGGCTTCTGCAGATAGGCGATGCCACCTCCGCGTACCGCCATCAGTCGGGACTCCATGTCGTGGTCGCTGGAGATGAAGAGGATCGGGCGTTGTGTTTCGTCGCTCTTCTGCAGGATGCGCATCGCCTTGGTGCTGCGCTCATCTGTCCGGG
This sequence comes from Magnetococcales bacterium, assembly GCA_015231265.1. GTDB lineage: Bacteria > Pseudomonadota > Magnetococcia > Magnetococcales > JADGBX01 > JADGBX01. The sequence goes on from JADGBX010000053.1 coordinate 10,760, forward strand.
TGATGTCCATGATGACGGCAGCGGGCTCTTCATCACGCAGGGCCGAGCGGAGTGCTCCCAGAGCGTGAAACCGCTTCGGGGTGTAGCCGTAGTACTGCAACTGCTGTGCGATCTCCTCCCCTTGTGGTGTGTTGTTCTCAACGATGTAGATGAGTCGGTTGCTCTCTACGCTCTCCGCATCGTCGTCCTGTTTGTCGATCGTGACGTTCGGCAGGGGCAGGTCGGGTTCGCTGAGACGTGCCGTCTCCATGGACAGGTGCAGATGGTTGAGATCGTCGTCGATCTCGGCAATCGGCAGAGAGATCGCCTCCTTGCTGATGCCGGCGAGGGCATTGAGACGGATCTCCGCCCGTCGTGCGCTCTTTCCCAGATCAGGCAGGCCGAAGGTGCCTGCAGAGCCGGCGATGGTGTGGACCAGACGGTGCAGTGTCTTGAAACGCTCCCCGTGCCACCCTTCGCTCTTCAGGGTTTGCCAGACCTGTTCAATCTCCTGCCATTTCTCCGGCAGGGTGTCGGCATAGCTGCGGCGTTTGGCCAGCAGGGCATCCAGTAGAGCCTGTTTGTCGGATTCAGCCATCTTCTCTCCTTTGGCAGTCGTCGAGGCTGGTCTTCTCTCCGTACTGTTATTCTGCCCTCTTCTCCCAGATCTGTCGGATCTGATCAGCAAGCGTCATGGGGTCAAAGGGTTTAGCAATCACCTCCCATGCCCCCATCGCCTTATAGCCTTCTACCTCTTGGGGCTGCACTTTGGCGGTCATGAAGATAACGGGCACCGTCTCCGTGCCAGGCTGTTTTCTGATCTCCTGAAAGGCGGTGGGGCCATCCATTATAGGCATCATTACATCCAGCAGCAGCAGATCGGGTTTGAACGCTTCGGCGGCGTCCAGAATCTCTTGACCGGAGGCGCACGCCTTGACGGTAAATCCGCCGACGGTCTCCAGAGCCAGTATGGCGATCTCCTGGATGTCCGGTTCATCTTCGGCATAAAGAATGCGCTCCAACGGTCTATCCATCCGTGTTTTCCCCTGATGTCGAGTACGAGTTCGGTCAGTGTCCATCGTGTTGAACGAAACGTGGTGTGGCCGATGTTTCGATGTGGGTTTCTCCCCAATAGTTGTGTCTCGTTGGGGAGGGTTACCCATTTACCTTAAATAGAATACTCTTTTTGTCGTTAAGAGTGTTGGAAAAAGGGGTGGGTCAAATGGATGGCCGGGGCGCCGTTAGCCGTCCCGGGGTGTCCAGGTGCGTGCCAGGATCTCTGCCTGACGACGCTGTTTCTGCGTCAATAGAGAAGAGACCGCCTCCAGGATTCTTCTCGCTTTACGGTGGCGCTTCTCCGGTCCCCGTTTCGACGCCCGTACCGCCCACTGCGCCCAGAGGTAGCCGGTCATGGGATCTTTGGTCACGCCCATTCCTTCGGCGTGGATGAGGGCCAGATTGTAGGCGGAGCGGATTTTACCCTGCCGGGCTGCCGCCAGATACCAGCGGCGGGCAACGATCATGTCCAGAGGAACCTGGCTGCGGTCGTTGGCGTGCAGGTCGGCGTAATACTCCTGGGCATCGGCAAAGCCCCCGAGCGCGGCGTTTCGATAGAGGGTGAGAGCGGTGGCGAGATCCTGTTTGACGCCGTTGCCCTGTTCGAAGCGTCTGCCCAGCCTGTATTGGGCCTCAGCCGTACCGGACTCCGCGGATCTGCGCAGCCAGGCAACCGCCTGCTCCTGATCGGGGAGGGCGCCCTCTCCAATCTCCAGCATCTGAGCCATACGCAGTTGAGCTCTGCCGTGACCGGCGGTGGCAGCCCGCTCCAACCAGGCGAGGGCCAGCGCCGAATCCCTGGCCATGCCCCGCCCTCGGCGCGCCGCCTCTCCCAAGGAGAACTGCGCCTCGGGAACGCCCGCCTCGGCAGCCTTTCGATACCAGACGACCGCCTTTTCCGAGTTGTGGCTGACGCCGTAGGCGCGCCCTGCGGCTGTCTCATGCAGCATGCCGAAGCGCCACATGGCCCGGGGAACCTCCGCTTCCGCCGCTTTGCGGTACCAGCGTCCCGCCTCCGCCGCATCTCGGCGCACGCCTGCTCCCCGGTCGTACATGACGCCCAGGTTGTAGAGCGCCTGGAGGCTGCCGTTTTGAATCGCCAGCCGATACCAGCGCACCGCCTCTGCCGCATCCTGTTCCACGCCCCGTCCCGAATCGAGGATTACGCCCAGATTGTTGGCGGCATCGGCATAGCCCGCCTCTGCAGCCAACCGATACCAGTGGAGCGCCTGTGCCGGTGTTTCGGGAACACCGGTGCCGGTGGCGTACATCAGTCCCAGGTTGTAGGCGGCTTTGGGGTGTCCCTGCTCGGCGGCTTTTGTATACCAGGAGGCCGCTTCCGTCGGGTTGCGAGGCAGTGGACGACGCCCTTCGGCAAGAGCCAGCCCCAGCATGTATTGCGCTTCCGCCGAGCCCCCCTCTGCTCCCTGCCGATACCAGTGGTATGCCTGTTCGGTGTCCCGGGTCGTGCCCGCTCCGGACAACAGAGCCTCTGCCAGCGCTGTCGCTGCGTCGGCATGGCTCTGTTGGGCCGCTTTGCGCCACCAGGCGAGTGCTCTGGCCGGATCTCTGGGGAGTCGCTCGCCGTGGGTGTGGAGGGTGCCCATCAGATATTGCGCCTCGGGGTGGCCGTTCTCGGCGGCGTTGCGATAACCGGCCAGCGCCTGGATCGGATTGCGACGGATCCCTTCACCTCGGTCGGTCATGACCGCCAGAACGTAGCGGGCACCTGCGTGGCCCTGGTCCGACGCTTTATCCAGCCAGTGGATGGCACGGGGGGTGTCCTTTTGGCCACCGATGCCGCGGGCAAGGCGTATGCCCAGGTGGTATTGCGCCTCCGCAACCCCTAAGCGAGCCCCTTGGCGAAACCAGCGCCGGGCTGCTCCGGCATCACTGGGGGTGGCTGCCGGATCGGCGAAGAGGGTGTTGAGCGTGCGTGCCGCCTCTTGATGGTCGGAAGCGGCTGCAGCGCCGTACCAGATCGCCGCTTGTGGATAGTTCCGGTCAACCCCGCGCCCTTCCGCATAGTGGCGTCCCAGCCAGTAGCGGGCGTCGGCATTGCCCCGTTCGGCGGCGGCTCGGAACCAGCGCACGGCTGCCTTGTCATCTTTGGCGACCCCCTCTCCTTCGGCATACATGCGCGCCAAGGCAAACTGGTCTCTGGGGCTGCCCTGCGCCTTCACCCGGCGAATCCACTCCCGCACCTTGGTGGCCCGGTCCACAGAGGGAGATGGGGGTGCCGCCTCTCTCGTGGGCTCCGACGGCGTCGGGGAGGCGGCCACGGTCTCGACAGCGGACGGTGGATTTGCTGTCGTGGTGGGTGGTTCTTCCTCTCCTCTCTCCATCAGCCGTTGCTTGGCACCGGCATGGCCCTTCTCTGCTGCCCGCTGCCACCACAGGGTTGCTTCGGTGGCGTCTCTCTTCAGAAGATCGCCGTGACGATACGCCTCGCCGAGAACGAAAGCGGCATCGGGAACACCACCGACGAACGCTTCCCGCAGCAACCGCACCGCTTCGGCGGCATCACGGGCGACGCCGCGCCCCTTGAGATAGCTGACCCCCAGGCTGAAGCGCGCTTCGGACGAGCCGTTCTCCGCCGCTTTGCGAAACCATGCCGTTGCCGTCACCGGATCTTTTGGGCCACCGAGCCCTTGATGAAAGAGGAACCCCAGAGCGTTCTGGGCTTCGGCGTCACCCTGGGCGGCAGGTGACTGAAGCAGGCGACGGGCGGTGGTGTAGTCGCCGGAGTCGAAGGCGCTCTGCCAGTTCTCTTCCGCCCATGCCGCCGGGATCGTCATGATTAAACAGAGAGCGAGTGTGTAGAGTCGTTTGAAAATCATGTAGTTGGCCGATGTGTTCTGTGGTGCGTCAGGGTGGTCAATGGTGCGATCCACACGGTTGCCCTTCTGGTGCCATGGTCTTGACGACCGGAAGGGGCTTTGATGGGGTGTTTTGTAAAATATCTTTTTAATCATGTCTTTGTGAACTCGGCACGTACGTTGCATCTTTGTTTGGCCAAACACCAAAGGAATGCGGACTCATTACAGATTTATGCCATTTCATGTTGATGGCGCGTCCGCCGGAAATCATTGACGATCCGTCGTTGCTTTAAGGAGAGAGGGTTCCATGGGTATCGTCAAACCCAAACCAAAAAAACGAGTCGGTCCCAATCTGACGTTGCGCTTCCATCAGAAGGAGTATGACCTCCGTCCTGGACGCCCGGCGATCACTATGGGACGAGGACCGCACAACGACATCGTCGTTCTTGATGAAAAGGTCTCCACCAAGGAGCATGGTCGCTGCGACTTCCGGGAGAACGGAGTCGTCATCGTCGACTGGTCCGCCAATGGTACCTATGTCACCAAGAATAACGGTCATCAAGTCTTTTTGCACAAGGACGCGTTGTTTCTTACCGGCAGTGGTACCATCAGCCTGGGTAGAAAGCCCGGCAAATCCAACAATGTGATCTACTACTCTCTGGAGATGGAGTAGCTCTGTATGGTCGGCACGATTGCGGCGGATCGATGAGAATCGATGAAGAAGGAGCGCTTGTGAGCGCTCCTTTTTTACGTATGCCCGCGCGCTATCACCCCCTGGAAAGATGGAGAAGGATCACGCCGAGAATAATCAAGGCGATGCCACCGATCCCCATTGGAGAGAGCGACTCTTCAAAAGCCAGGACGCCGATCACCGCGATGCCCGCCGTTCCCACGCCGGCCCAGATGGCGTAGGCGGTGCTGACGGGAATGCGCTCCAGACTCAGGGCGAGCAGATAGAACGAGAGCCCGTAACCGATGATGAAAATCACGCTCGGCACCAGTCGGGTGAACCCTTCCGACAGCTTCATGGCGCTTGTGCCCGCCAGTTCGGAGAGGATCGCCAGCGAGAGCAGAAGATAGTGTTTCATGGGCAACTCCCGAGGGGCGGTGGTCTCGTCGGGCGGGTGATGGATGGCAGGCGCATAAGTTGCTTGACAATAGTGGACCGGCCATCTTCCAATATGGAGAGTGGGTGAAACCATACCATGCGTCGGAAAGTATGACAGCCTGAGAGGGAGCCGGGCGGTTGAATCGGGCTTGAGGTGTTGCCGTTCGTGTGCCGATGCGGCGTTCCTTCGTGTATACGTGTTGTTTCTTGATACTGTATTGATTCTTCTAGGGCGTGTCCCCAATTAGAACGAAATCGCGTTTGTGCCTGAAAATGCAGCAGGCAAGGCGTGAGGAGCGTGGTTTGGCACGGCCAAAT
>JADGBX010000054.1 GCA_015231265.1 Magnetococcales bacterium
AAACCGTTCACCGGAATCGTACAGGAGGCCCGCTCCAGAATCCGGTGGGTATCATGGGCAAACTCTACGGCATCAAAACGGATCTCCCGCTGCAAGGTGATCTCTTCGACACCGCTATCCTTCTCTTCATGGCGGCGGGTCTCTTCGATCAACTGCCGCAGCAGCCAGAAGGAGCTTTCGGTATTGGCGGTCTTCTGAAGCATAATCTGTACATTGGCCACCCGCCCCAACACCCGGTTGAACAGCAGCGCCATCACCATGATCTCAACCATGGGAATGCCGCCGTAGGTGTTGGCCACGTAGATACCGGCGGCGATTCCGATGATGACGATGATCTCCTGAATCGCCTTCAACAGTTCGCTGTTGCGAACCGTCTCCACCTTGGCAACCTGCAACGCCTGAATCTCCGACCCCAGCATCGACGCCATGCGCTGTTCACGCCCCATCGCCTTGATCGATTTTATCCCCTGCAAACCATCCACCAGCGTACTGGAGAGGGCGCGATAGCTCTCCGTCTGCAACAGCCCCGCCTCCTGGGCCTTGCGCACCGTCCACTGAAGAACCAGCCACATGGACGACCCCACCACGATCACCGCCAGCGTCACCTGCCACGACACCAGAAAGGAGGCGGCCAGATAGAAGAGAATCTGAATGCAGATGGAGACGAAATTGATCGACGTTTGGCACGCCGACGAGGCATTCACCGCTTCGATATTGATGGCGTTGCCGAAGTTGCCGATGGACTGTCCGGCGAAATAGGACCAGCGCGCCCGCATCAGCGCATGCAGCAGATCGTGGCGCATGTCCCGGCCAATGGCCATGGTCGTATAGCCCACATGGCGCATCGCCACCATCACCAGCAGCGCCTTGCCGGAGATGAGCAGAACAATCAACACCAGCAGCAGCGTGAAGTCGGGCTGAAAGCCCATGGCGGTGAACGCTTCCCCCATGTAACGACTGATGGCGCTCTCATGGTGCGAGACATCCTCGCTGCCGCCCATGAAGATGCCCAGCAGCGGCACCAGAGAGAGAAAACCGACACTCTCCAGCAAACCGGCCAGAATCAGGCCACACACGGCGAGGCTTCCACGCACGGGATAGGCGGCCATGTAGGCTTTGATCAGCCGCCAGGCGTTACTGAGGTTGGAGGAGGAGAGCGCTGTCACGGGTCGGGGTCTCCGGAGGGTGCATCCCCTCGGGCGATCTCCTCAAGAAAGCGCCGGATCTCCTGCCAATAGAGCGGCTCCCCCACCAGACTGTTGTGATCGGCGTTCGGGATGGTGATGGTCCGGGTCGTACCGCCCCACGCCTCGATCAGACGGTGGGCATGTTTCGGTGGAATAGTCTGGTCTCTCTCCGCCACCAGAGCCAGCATCGGCTCCCGGATCTTCGGCGCCCGTGCCAGGGAGTCGAACCGGTGGCGCAGCATCACCTTTACGGGAACATAGGGGTAGTGATACCCGGCAACGGCAACCATGCTGTCGTACGGGGTCACCAGAATCACAGCCGCCACCGACCGCTCTGCCGCCAGATGCACCGCCACACCGGATCCGATACTGCGTCCGAGCAGAACGATGCGCTCCGGGTCGATCCCCTCCTGACGACGCGCCCAGTCGTAGAGCGTCGTGGCGTCGGCAAACAGCGCCGCCTCCGTCGGTTCCCCTTCACTGAGCCCATAGCCGCGATAGTTGACCGAAAGAACCGCCCACCCCCTGAAATGGTGCAGGTCGTAGTGCACCGAAGAGGCCTCTTCGGCATTGCCCCAGAAGGCGATGATCAGAGGCGCTCCCCTGCCCTCTTCCGGCGGCGCGCCGGGGGGGCGGTGCAACCAGCCGTGCAGGGTGGTGCCATCTTCGGCGGTGATCGTTACTTCACTGTCGGGGTGGTTGCGGAGCACCTGTTCACGCTTCACCGGATCCAGCGGTTGCGGATGAAACAGTAACCGCTCCTGACCAAAATAGAGCAGCGGATAGAGAATCAGCGGAATAGCGATGAGAATTTCAAGACCCACGCGAATCATCCAATGCAGCATTCGGAAGACGGAGAACGGTTTCAACGGGGTTATCCATCGTTTATGAAAACGGGAGACCTGAACTGATCATACGCGGCACTTCCAAGCCTGTCGATACCAGTGAAACGGGCAGAGCGTTACACCCCGAACACGCCGATCACCACATGCAGTGGATGCGCCTCACCACTGAGCAGAATCACCGCCATCAACAGCCCCAGCAGACCGAACCAGACAAAGAAGTGCAACACCCGTGACTGTCGCGCAGCCCGCTTCTCCAACCACGTTCGCGGCTGAACGCCCTGGACGGTAAACACGATCAACGCCGCCAGATTGAGACACACCACGTTAACCATCAACAACAGAGTCGCCCCAAACGCGTGCTCCCACTGGCTGGCCCCCAACATGATGCCGATGGTCACCGTCGGTGGCAGCAGCGCCACCGCCACCATCACCCCCACCAGTGTGCTGGAGAGTCCGGTGGTGAGGGAGAGGACGGCAGCGACACCGGAGGAGAGCGCGATCACCATACCGTGAAGATCGACACTGGTTCTGGCCATCAACTCCTGACTGGTGAGTCCATCCGCTGGCCAGAACTTCCCGATCAACACCCCCATACAGCCGCTGATGAGAATGCCGATGATGCCCGTCCAGGCGGAGCGCTGCATGAGACGGGAATCCCCCATGGCCGCCCCGAGGGCGAACGCGAGATTCGGACCGAGCAGCGGCGCGATCACCATGGCGCCGATCACCACGGCGACGTCGTTCTTCAACAGTCCCACCGAGGCGACCAGGGTGGAAAGAACCGTAAAGAGCAGATAGTTGTTGGTAATCGGCGCCGCCGACCACATCGCTGTAGAGCTCTTCACGGGAGGTGGAGCGCTGCCGTTTCTTGCCACTGGGTGACCGTTCGCTCTGATCATCGGTGCGGGGATCGGGAATGGTCGCTTCCACATTCATGATCACGATGCGCGACCCGGGATGGCCTGCCAGAACCGACTGAACCGCATCCAGCAGCCCCTGCTGATCGCCGGAGGCCAACAGCAGACGCCAAGTGCGCCGCCCATCCTCCTGGGTTGCACTGGAGTGCATGTCCAGAGCGCCGAACTCCTTGCCCAACGCTTCGATGCGAATACCGAAGCTGACATCCGCCGTGATTTCAATGCGACGCAGAAGCATGCTGGTCTCTATGCCTCCCGGGAAGCGCTCTCACCGTCGATCTCCCGACCGATGGCGACGAACTGCTCAAGAAATCGATCAAAATCGGTCTCATGCATATCAGCGTTGGCGAAGACGAGACGAAAGGTCATGCGGCCATCCACATGGGCGTAGTTGACCAGGCTCAAACCACGCTGAATCAGACGCTTACGCAGTTCGAGGTTGAACGCTTCGCTATCATTATCTCCTGCTGGAACATAGCGGAAACAGAGGGTGACCGACTGCACCGGTGCCGTCACCTCCAGGGAGGGGTGACCCTGGATCGCCTCCAGAGCGTAGGCGGTCAGATCGAAGAGGCGATTGATGCGCGCTTCATAACCGCGATGGCCGTAACACTTCCACGCCAACCACAGTTTCAGAGCATCCACCCGCCGTCCACACTGCATGGAGACACGCCCCAGATCGAGAGAGGCGTCATAGTCGTCGCTGGGGTGGAAGAGGTAGTGACCACCGTCACAGCCGCAGCTACGCTCCAGATGGTCGGGATTTTTCATCAGGAGTGCCGAACAGACCAGGGGGATTCCCATCAACTTATGGGGATCCCAGGTCATGGAGTCGGCCAGCTCGGAGCCATCCAGCAGATGACGATGACGGCGACTGAGCAGCATCGAGCCCCCCAGCGCCCCATCCACGTGCAGCCAGAGACCGTGACGACGGGCGCTCGCCGCCAAAGGGTGGATGGGATCGAACGCCCCGCGCACTGTGGTGCCGGTGGTCGCAGCAATGAAAAAGGGGTGGTGACCCTTCTCCTTATGCTCAACGATGGCCGCCTCCAGCAGTTCGGGACGCATACAGCCCTGCGCGTCGGTGGGGATCTCGATCAGGTTGTTCTCACCCAATCCCACCAGATTGACCGCCTTCAGAAACGAGTAGTGGGCCTGATCGGAAATAAACGCCACCAGACGCCCCACCCCGGACATGCCTTCGCTCTTGGTCTCCGGAAAGGCGAGATTGCGCGCCGTCAACAGAGCGATGGCGTTGGCGTTGCTGCCACCGGTGGTCAGAATGCCGTTGCCGCCGCGGAATCCCGCCAGATCGGCCATGATCCGGATCAGCTCCTGCTCCATCAGCGTCGCCACCGGCGCGATCTCGTAGGTGTACATGGAGGCGTTGGAGAGCGCGGCAAACACTTCACCGAGAAACGCCGGGGGATTGAAACCGGCAAAAAACTGGTTGAAGAACTGCCGATGCCCCGTGCGCACGCTGTACTTGAGATAGCTCTCCAGTAGATCGGGGATCGCCTCCATGCCGGTTCCTTCATCCTCGATGGCAAGGGAGAGTACCTGACGCAGCGCCTCGGGTGTGCGGTATTCGACGATGCGGCTATCGCAGTTGGCGTTCTCTTCCAGATAGTCGAGAATCAGTTCGAAAGCGGCCGAGTAGGTTTTGTCCATGGAGAACGGAACCGGGATAAGGTAACAAAGAGCAGGCTGCTCATAAATCAGGAACCGCTAATATACCTTCTGACGGCTACGATGGCAAAAGCGTCTGTTTCATGGTCTGAAAAGGGAGGGAGATCAAAGAAGAAGAGTCACACCCTCGCTCGCGGAATTGGAAAGCGTACAGTGGTGTTACACCGCTTTGGGCGGGGTCGATTTCCAATCCTCACCGTGATTCAAGTGCCGCCGTAGCGCGCCCGCCGACCGGAAATAGGGCACCCGCTTCTCAGGCAGTGTGAGATTCTGTAGATTGGTGGCCTCTTTGCCGCCCTGCCAGGTGTGGTTGGGAACAACCTTGACTGCGAACATCCCGAACTCGGGGATCTCCACAGACTCCCCACGCTTCAGCGCCTCGGTGATCTGTTCAGTAAAAGCGAACATCATCCGCTCGACCAACGGCTCAGGCATACCGCTCTCCTTTGCCATCACACCGACCAGTTCCGCATATGTCATGGATCTCCCTCCCTGCGCTCATGGAGATCTGTTCCAAGCTGGATTCCGATCCCCTAATCGACCCTCTTCTTCAAGGCACAATGCTTGTCCTCAGAGGGGCAAACGTGTCACCATGGTAGCAGATGATCGTCCCGTGGGGGGAATCCGTCATCACGGATACCGAGTTTCCGTGTTCAGCAGATGCCGATGCATCGATACAACCACCCTCTTCATCGTACTGATTGATCAGGAACAGCCATGCAGGATCTGTCCAGTCACTACACGGAGAAGCGCAAGCGCTCCCGCATCCCTCTGGAGTTACGGGGAGAGATCACTCTGCCCGACTCCAGCACCGTCAAAGTGCTCTCTGATGATATCAGTTTCTGCGGCATACGGTTTCACGCCTACTATGACGAAGAGACCGACCGGATCTCCAAACACCTTCACCTTCAGATCGGACTTCGACTCTACATCACCGATACCGAGCAGCCAGTGTTCATCGATTTTCAGGGGATTCTGGTCCGTGCACGGAACAACGACATCGGCGTCGATCTCATCGGTATAAGCCTCGACTCCTATGAGAGCTTCAAGAATCTGATGATCAACCACGCCGATGAACCGGACCGGCTGCTGGCGGAACTGGGCAACAGACCGGGACTGGCGATCGATACCGTCGATATTCAACTGCTCAAAACACATCTGAGCGGGCACATTCGCGAAGCCGTCCAAGAGATCGCCAACATCTACTTTGCGACCAGCGACATCTCAGTCGATGAGATCTACAAACAACCCAACTTCGAACCCTACAGCCCACCCTCATCGGCCATGACGGCTATCGTCGGCTACACCGGCGCGATTCGAGGCGGCATCCATCTCTCTTCCAACCTCCAGACGGCGCTGAAACTGGCTGGACACCTGGCAGATGAGCGGTTCAATGACATCAACGAGAGCGTCATCGACAGTTTCGGAGAGATCGCCAATATGATCGCCGGTGGCATACAGACCCGACTCTCCAAGGATCTTGAGAATATCGATCTCACTCCACCGGAGATCATCTTCGGCAGCGATTACGGTATTCGCTACAGCAACGGACTCTCCAGCATCAGCGAGCAGTTCACGTCATCCTTCGGCAGCTTCACCGTCGAGTGTTTCTTCTCCGGCTGACTCTCACTCACCCATACTCAAAACGGTGCAGACCACTGTCCGGCCTGCGCGCGGTCCGTCGAAGTCACAGAGAAAGAGATTTTGCCACCTGGACAATCCCAGCACGCCATCAATGATGGGAATGGTTTCCGACGGACCCACCAATCCTGCCTTGATATGGGCGTCGCCGTTGCCATCTTGCTGATCGTGCAACCACACTCCTTGAGGGATGATTTTCCGTAGGAAATTCACCACATCGGTCTGCACGCTGTCGTCCCAGTTCTCCTGAATCATAATCGCCGCCGTTGCCCCTTGCACATAGACATGGATGATTCCCTGGGTAACACCGGACGCGTGCACCACCTCTTCTACGTGCTCGGTGATATCCAGCAGCGACTCTCGAGTGCGGCTTGTCACCGTGAAGCTCTTTCTCATGCTTCCCTCCGTCTGATCATCACTTTCGAAACCCTGAACTTGTTGATCTGCATAGCACGATAGAGGATTACATACTCGAAAGTAGAGACAAAAAAACCCGGAGAGGACGCTGTCCTTTCTCCGGGTTTCCTGTTTCATACGCTGAGTACATCGTTTCAGCTCACTTAAGAGCATCGCGATTTCAGTGTGATCACTCCTCGCGTTCCACCAGTTCAATAAACGACATGGCTGCACAATCGCCATAGCGGTTACGAGTCTTCAGGATACGGGTATAACCGCCCTGACGTTCGCGATTGCGCTCGGCGATATCTATAAAGAGTTTATGAACAACCTCTTTATCACGCAGTACACTCAACGCCTGCCTGCGGGCATGAAGATCGCCGCGCTTTCCCAAAGTGACCATTTTGTCGGCCAGGGGCTTCAGCTCTTTGGCTTTCGGCAGCGTTGTCTCAATGCGTTCGTGGCGCAAGAGACTGACCAGCATATTGCTCAGCATCGCTTTACGATGGGAGGCAGTGCGGTTCAGCTTGCGGCCTTTCATACGATGTCTCATGGCCGTATCCTCAGAATGTATCTTCTTCGTATTGCTTGGAGAGCTCTTCGATGTTCTCTGGTGGCCAGTTCTCTAGGGTCATACCGAGAGAGAGGTCCATTTCATCAAGAACTTCCTTGATTTCGTTGAGCGACTTACGGCCGAAATTGGGTGTTTTCAACATTTCGGATTCGGTCTTCTGTACCAGGTCGCCGATGTAGACGATGTCATCGTTCTTCAGACAGTTGGCAGAGCGTACAGAGAGTTCCAGCTCATCGACTTTACGGAACAGGTGGGCATTCCACTCTGCACCGGCATCCGCTTCTTCAAGTTCAGCGATAGGCACATCGTCGAAGTTGATGAAGGGATTCAACTGATCCTGAAGAATCTTCGCAGCAAGCGCCAATGCATCCTCAGGAGAGACCACGCCATTGGTTTCAATGTCCATGATCAGCTTGTCATAGTCCGTCTGCTGACCGACACGGGCATTTTCGACGCGATAGGCGACGCGTTTCACCGGGTTAAAGCTGGAGTCTACCGGAATCTCACCAATGGTCGTCCCGACTGCGGGATCAACATTTTGTGAAGCGCGTATGTATCCTTTCCCGGTGTTGATCACCATGGTCATATCGAGCTTTCCGTTTTTGTTCACGGTGCAGATATGGTGGTCGGGATTGAGGATCTCAATATCATGGGAACAGTCGATCATCGCGGCGGTGACCGGCCCTTCCTTCTCGGACTTCAACCGGATCTCCTTCGGTCCTACTCCACCTTCCATGCGGATCGCCAGTTCCTTAATGTTAAGGATGATATCGGTCACATCCTCAAGCACACCAGGGACACTGGAGAACTCATGCAGTACGCCTTCGATCTTAATCGATGTGACGGCTGCACCCTGTAGTGATGAGAGTAGTACTCGGCGGAGGGAATTGCCAAGTGTGGTACCGAATCCACGCTCCAGGGGTTCAGCTACGAGTTTAGCAGATTTATGGAGTTCACCGTCACCTGTCAATTCGATGGTGCGGGGTTTGATGAGTTCCGTCCAGTTTCTGTACATCCTGTCACCTCGTCACGCCGTCATTGTTATTTAGAGTAGAGCTCGACGATGAGGTTCTCATTGAAGTCGGATGGCAGATCACTGCGTTCTGGCAGGTTCTGGAAGACACCGGTGAGTGCCTGTGCATCCACTTCAACCCAGGCAGGGATACTGCGCTGCAGTGCACTTTCAATAGCACTCTTGATGCGCAGATGTTCCTTGGCTTTTGTCGTCACTGCAATTTTGTCACCGGGTTTCACCAGATACGATGGGACATTGACCATTCGGTCATTCACCATAATCTGGCGATGGCTCACCACTTGACGGGCTTCTGTTCTAGAGGAGGCCATACCCATGCGGTAGACCACATTGTCCAGGCGCCGTTCAAGCATAACCAGCAAGTTTTCACCGGTCACACCACGCATGCTTTCCGCTTTCTTGAAGTAGTTGCGGAACTGCTTCTCAAGAAGACCGTAGGTCTTTTTAATCTTCTGCTTCTCGCGCAAATGCACACCGTAATCGGAAACCTTACGGCGGCGTTGACCGTGCTGCCCCGGTGGATAACCGCGGTTTTCAATTGCACACTTGTCGGAGTAGCACTTTTCGCCTTTCAGGAAAAGCTTGGTCGCTTCACGGCGACAGATTCGGCATTTTGATCCAAGATAACGAGCCATGTCGTTTTACATCTCTTAAAATAGGTGAGTCTCAAGGAGCACCATACTTTGGAATCGGCACTCTCTACAGGCGTCCGGTTTTCAACCGATTGGCGTCAGACGCGGCGGCGTTTCGGTGGCCTGCATCCATTATGCGGGATCGGTGTTACATCCTGCACATAGGAGATATTGAAACCGATGGAAGCGAGCGCGCGAAGGGCGGATTCCCGACCGGAACCTGGACCTTTCAGACGAACTTCTAGATTACGCATGCCATGTTCCTGAGCTTTACGGCCTGCGGATTCGGCAGCGATCTGCGCGGCAAATGGTGTCGATTTACGCGACCCCTTGAACCCCTGCTCACCAGACGACCCCCAGGAGACCACATTTCCGTGTGTATCGGAGATGGTGATCAACGTATTATTGAAGGTTGACTGGATGTGGGCGATGCCACTTGCGATATTCTTACGTTCTTTACGCTTAACGCGTGAACCTTTAGCCATCACTACTCCTCAACGCACTATCCGGCGCTCTGCGTAAGCGGTTATTTTTTGCCTGAGATGGGTTTGCGCGGACCCTTACGGGTTCTTGCATTGGTGTGAGTACGTTGTCCTCGACAGGGGAGTCCACGGCGGTGGCGCATGCCACGGTAGGTGCCGAGATCCATCAGTCGTTTCGTATTCATCGCGACCTGTCTGCGCAGATCACCTTCAACCTGGAAAGTACGGTCGATGATCGTGCGAATCTGTGCCACTTCCGGCTCAGTCAGTTCATTGACGCGCACATTGGAAGCGATACCGACTTCTTCCAGGATGCTTCGGGCAGATTTTCTACCAATGCCGTAGATATAAGTAAGCGCAATTTCTACACGCTTATTAACAGGGATATTAACACCAGCGATACGGGCCACCTTCAAACCTCCGAAAACCGAATCAATGATCTATATAACAGGTCGGCTCAGGCTCAACCCTGCCTCTGTTTATGTTTGGGGTGCTTCTTGCAAATGACGCGGATGACACCTTTACGACGGATGATCACGCAATCTTTGCACATGGGTTTGACGGAAGCTCGAACCTTCATGATGCTCTCCAACCAATACTTTGCTATCAGTACGCTTGTTTATAGACTCGATGTTCTTCGGAGTCAAGCGCACCATGGTACATGACGCTGTGCAGTGTGTCACTCTCTGCTAACGGCGTCCACGGATTTTTGATTTTTTTATCAAACCCTCATACTGACGACTAATGAGGAAAGACTGTATCTGCGATGCAGTATCCATGGTGACACCGACGATGATCAACATGGATGTTCCGCCGAAGTAGAAAGGAACATTGTAGTTAGCGATCAAAATCTCCGGTAACAGACAGACTGCAGCGACATAGATCGCACCCACGAGAGTGAGCCGAGTCAAGATCGTATCTAGATAGTCCGCCGTACGCTTCCCGGGTCGAATCCCTGGCACGAAACCTCCATATTTACGGAGGTTATCGGCGGTCTCTTCAGGATTAAAGACGATCGCTGTGTAGAAGTAGCAGAAGAAGATGATCGCTACCGAATAAAAAACCATATACGGAATCTGTCCTGGAGAGAGATATGCCGCAAAGGTTTTTAGTCCGTCCCAAGGTGCAAAGTTGGCTATTGTCACCGGGAACAAGATGATGGAGCTGGCAAAGATCGGAGGGATCACACCGGCTGTATTAACTTTCAATGGCAGGTGGGAGCTCTCACCACCGACCATGCGTCGTCCACTGACCTGCCGTTTTGCATATTGGACAGTAATGCGTCGCTGTGCTCGCTCCATGAAGATGATGAAGCTGGTCACGGCCACCGCCATCACGAGCAGGAAGAGCACGAAAAGTGGCTGAAGGTCACCTGTGCGCGCTAACTGCAGCGTGTTTACAAGAGCAACAGGGAGGTTCGCAACGATACCGGCGTAGATGATCAACGAGATGCCATTGCCTATGCCTCTCGCCGTAATCTGTTCGCCAACCCACATGATAAAGGCGGTGCCTGCGGTCAGCGTCAAGACTGTCATCAGTCTGAAAGACCAACCGGGCTCAATCACGACCGGCATGCCACCAGCTTGCATAGATTCGAGACCGTAGGCGATTCCGAATCCTTGGAAGATCGAAAGGAATACCGTTCCGTAGCGTGTATATTGGGTGATTTTTCTACGTCCTGCCTCACCCTCTTTTTTAAGTGCTTCAAGAGTGGGAAAGACTGCTGTCATCAACTGGATGATGATCGATGCTGAGATGTAGGGCATGATACCCAGCGCAAAGACCGTGAGCCGAGACAGTGCTCCACCTGAAAACATGTTGAACATGCCCAGGAGCGTTCCCTGCTGTTGTGCAAAGAATGCAGCCAGTGCATTTGGATCGATTCCCGGCGTCGGCACATGGGCACCGATCCTGTAGACAACGAGCATTGCAAGCGTAAACAACAGACGCCTGCGCAGTTCTGGTATCTTGCCGAGGTTTGCGAGTCCTGCGAACGAGGATTGATCTCCTGGGAGCGCCATGTTTCTCAGTTATTCTTTATCGGCAGTGGCAACCTGAACGGAGCCGCCGGCTTTTTCGACTTTACTGATAGCTGCAGCACTGGCTAGATCAACGTTTACCGTCAAGGCAACAGAGATCTCACCATTTCCTAACAGCTTAATACCGGATCTTCCAACCATGCTCTTGGGGAGGAGCCCACCCTTCTGGAGTTCTTCTACCCCTATGGTGGTTCCTGCATCAAACTTCGCAAGATCGCCGACATTAATCAAAGCAAACTGTTTCTTGAAGCGGTTTTTGAAGCCGCGTTTTGGCAAACGACGCTGAAGGGGCATCTGGCCGCCTTCAAAGCCGACCTTATGGTAGCCACCTGAGCGGGCTTTCTGACCTTTATGACCACGTGTAGAGGTTTTACCGTGGCCACTGGACATGCCTCGGCCTTTTCTCTTGCGCGGCTGAAGGGAGCCTGGATCAGCGGGAAGTGTATTGAGTTTCATGAAAGCTATTCCTAACGGCAAAACCGAATCAGATCAGTGATCAGGATTCAATCACTTCAACAAGATGCTTGACTCTGGCGACCATTCCGCGCATTGCAGCATTATCCGGATAGTTACGCTCCATCTGCAAGCGTGTGAGACCCATGGCTCTCAGGGTATCCTGCTGCTTTTTTTGGCGTCCAATGGGAGATCTGATCAACCTTACGGTGATGGTTTGATTCTCTGACATCGTTTATCTCACGCTACTCTGATTTTGTTGACCGGCAAACCGCGCCGTTTAGCAATCTCATCAGGAGAACGCACCGATTGCAGAGCCTGAAATGTTGCTTTGATCAGGTTGTGCGGGTTCGATGTTCCTGTCGATTTAGCAAGGATATCACTAATGCCAAGCGCTTCGAAGATGGGTCGCATAGAACCACCTGCGATGATGCCCGTACCTTCAGCGGCTGGTCGAAGCACAACTTTTCCAGCTCCGTAATGACCCTTGATCTGATGGTGGATCGTCCGTCCGTCACGGATGGAGACGTCGATCATATTGCGTCGCGCTTTATCGGTTGCTTTGCGGATGCTCTCGGGAACCTCTTTCGCTTTCCCGAGTCCATATCCGACCTGGCCGTTGCCGTCACCGACGACAACAATGGCTGAGAAGTTAAACCGGCTACCACCTTTCACCACCTTGGCAGTACGTTTGATGACCACCAATTTCTCGATAAAGTCATCTTGCTGCCAGTTGGCGGACTTGTTACCACCGGAGTTACGTCTTTGTTTTGACATGATGTTTCCCAGCTCTCTAGAACTCTAGTCCGCCTTCACGTGCTGCTTCTGCCAGCTTCCGTGTACGACCATGGTAAAGAAACCCGCTTCTGTCGAAAACGACACGTTTAATGTCTGCTTTCAGAGCACGTTCGGCTATGGTCTGTCCAATTGTCGCAGCAGCGTCGGTATTACCACCATTTTTAATCTTGCTTCGCATCTCTTTCTCAACCGTTGATGCTGAAACAAGGGTCTTTCCCTCTGCATCATCGATGATCTGAGCATAGATGTGCCGCGCACTGCGGAAGATCGTCAAGCGCATTCTGTCTCCACGGATTTTCTGAATCCTGGAACGAACACGTTTGCTGCGTTTTTGTCGAGCCTGCTTTTTGTCAGTCGCCATTGAACCATCATCCTCGGCAATGATTACTTCTTCTTGCCTTCTTTGCGCATCACATACTCACCTGCATACCGAATACCCTTGCCTTTGTAGGGCTCCGGTGGCCGGTAGTCGCGAATATTTGCGCAAAACTGTCCTAGTCTATCCTTCTCCATGGAAGTAACGATAAGTTGAGTATTCTTCTCAACTTTAACGGTGATCCCGTTAGGAATCGCTACTTCAACAGGATGGGAAAATCCAAGATTCAGAGTCAGTTTCTTGCCGCTTACTGCAGCACGGTAGCCGACGCCAATGATCTCGAGCTCTTTTTTGAATCCTTCAGTCACGCCCTCAACCATATTCTGCAGTTGCGAGCGCATCATTCCCCAGGCCGCCTTGGTTCGGCGTCCTTTACTTCTTGGGGTAACGACGACCGAACCGTCTTCGATTTTAACGTCGACGAGGTTGTTGAGTGGTCGTGTCATGGAGCCATTCTTACCTTTGACACTGACGCTCTGCTCGTCAAGCTTCACCTCAACCCCTGACGGGATTGTGATGGGCATCTTTCCAATGCGGGACATAACGCTTCTACTCCACTATCAGAATACTGAGCAGATGAGTTCACCACCTACGCCGAGTTTCTTTGCTTCACGATTCGAGATAACGCCTTTGCTGGTGGAAATGATGCAGATACCGAGTCCTTGATTGATCACAGGAATCTCATCTTTATTTGCATATGTACGTCGACCGGGTTTAGAAAGACGTTCAATCGTCTCGATCACCGGTTTGCCAGCATAGTATTTAAGATGGAGGACCAGTGAACGCGTAGCTGGTGAATCTCCATCGATCTCGAACTTCTCAATATAGCCTTCGTCCACCAGGATTTCACTGATCCGCTTTTTCATATTGGACAATGGAATGTGGACAGTCGCTTTACGGACCATATGGGCGTTTCGAATTCTTGTCAGCATGTCACTGACAGGATCACTCATGCTCATCAGGAATCTCCTGCTCCAGTTCGGGTTCTCTTCCCGAATCGGAAAACTATTAGGTTCACTCTGCGTGTTACCAGGACGCTTTCTTCATACCGGGCATCTCGCCTCTAAGAGCGAGTTGCCTCAGGCAGATGCGGCAGAGTTTGAATTTCCGATGAAATCCTCGGGGACGACCACATCGCTGACAGCGATTATAGCTGCGCACCTTGAATTTTGGTTTCCTGCTGGCTTTTGCCAAGAGTGATTTACGCGCCATTGTTCAACCTGTTTGTATACTTCTATTTGCGGAAGGGCATGCTGAACGCTTCCAGCAGGGCCTTTGCTTCATCATCTGTCGGAGCTGTGGTGACGATGGCGATATCCATACCACGCACCTTATCGACTTTATCATAGTCGATCTCAGGAAAGATGATCTGTTCTTTGATACCCATGGCATAGTTGCCGCGTCCGTCGAACGCTTTTCCAGAGACTCCACGGAAATCTCGGACGCGAGGCAGGGCCAGATTGATCAGACGATCAAGGAATTCATACATACGACGGTTACGTAACGTTACTCTGCAACCGATAGGCATGCCCTGACGAATCTTGAATCCGGCGACCGATTTCTTCGCCCGGGTGACGACAGCCTGTTGTCCGGCAATTGCCGTCATGTCACCGACTGCATGATCAAGAACGTTCTTGTCATTCACCGCATCACTGACTCCCATGTTCAAGATCACCTTAGTGAGCCGGGGTACCTGCATCACATTGGTGTAGCTGAACTGGTTAATCAGTTTGGGAACGATCTCTTTCTGATATTGAGTCTTTAGCCTTGGCATCTGAGATATGTCCTATTGCTCAACTGTCAAGCACTTCGCCAGAAGCCGCGGCCACTCGTACTTTCCGGCCATCTTCAAGCGTACGCACTGTGATCCTGGTTCCTTTGGAGGCTGTGGTGTCGTAGTACATCACGTTTGAGATGTGAATGGACGCTTCCTTCTCGACGATCCCGCCTTCATTGTCACGACCAGGTTTGGTGTGGCGCTTGATCATGTTGACATTTTCAACTAGAACGCGGCCATCATCAGGCATTACGCGCAAAATACTGCCACGCTTGCCTTTGTCCTTACCTGCGATGACTACAACCTCATCACCTTTTTTCAATCGAGTCCTTTTCATCGATCCTCTCCTAAAGAACCTCAGGGGCAAGGGATATGATCTTCATATAGTTGCGCCCTCTCAGTTCGCGAGTCACGGGACCGAAGATACGCGTTCCGATGGGTTCACCCTGATTATTGATCAGAACAACAGCATTGTTGTCGAATCGTATCTGGGTTCCATCCACACGATGAACTTCCTTGCGTGTACGCACCACCACAGCTTTAGCCACATCGCCCTTTTTAACACGTCCTCTGGGCATAGCAACTTTGACTGTGACGACGATAACATCACCAACCGTTGCGTAACGCCGTCCAGATCCTCCAAGCACCTTGATGCATTGAACCTTTTTGGCACCTGAGTTATCTGCAACATCCAACTTTGTCTGAACCTGAATCATCCCAAGCTCTCAGTTCTGTATCTGATTGGATTTCGATCAATTACCAACAACGGTCCAGCAGATATT
>JADGBX010000055.1 GCA_015231265.1 Magnetococcales bacterium
GGCAGCAGTTTTACCCGCAGGTCAGCCGCTTCGACGATCGCCATGGGGTTGGGACCGAATCCGTCGGCGTTACCCAGCTCGACCGCCCCCAGTTTCAGGCCCACCCAGGGGAAGAGGGAGAGTTGAATATCGCCGCTGATCTCCAGGGAGCGCCCGGTCTGATCCTTGACCAGCGTGGCGATCTCCGACTTGTAGTCGTTGGGGTCCACCACCATGGGAATCACCACGGCAGCCACCACCAGAATCAGTGCCAGAGAGAAGAGGGAGATAATGAAGAACTTCAGAAATCGTAACATGGGCGTCAGTCACTCTTGAGGAAGGTGAGTGTTTGTTCAAGGCCGGCGGAGAGTGAGACCTTCGCCTGCAAGCCAAGACGGTTGGAGAATCCTTCAGGATTGCCGATGGAGGTGTGGATGTCGCCGGTTCGTGGCGGTCCGTGAACAATCTCGGTTGTGGTTCCAAGCACCTGGAACAGGGTGTGAGCCAGCTCCAGGATAGAGATGCCGTTTCCGGTACAGACGTTGACCGCTCCACCCTCAGGGGTTGCCCGCTCCATGGCAGCCAGCAGGGCGCGCACCACATCGGAGACGTGGATGAAGTCACGAATCTGGCTGCCATCGCCGAAGATGGTGATCGATTCACCCGCCTGAATGCGCTTCAGAAAGATGGAGATCACGCCGGAGTAGGGGGAGTTGGGATCCTGGCGGGGGCCGAACACATTGAAGAAACGGCACCCCAGTGTCGGTACGCCGTGCACCGTTCCGGCGACATGGGCGTGGAGTTCCGATCCCAACTTGTCGGCGCCGTAGGCGGTCAGCGGGAGTCGCTCTGCCTTTTCGGTGAGCGGCGTGTTCGGGTTGTTGCCGTAGATGGCGGCAGAGGAGGCGTAGACCACCGGAATCCGGGGTGTTCGTCCATGGTTGCGTGCGGCATCAAAGAGGTTGATGGTGCCGGATTGATTGATGGTATGGGTGCCGGGCCAATCCTCGACCGAACGCTGCACCGAGGAGACAGCGGCCATGTGGAAGCAGCCGTCCACACCCTCCATCACCCGGCACACCGTTGGGTGATCGGTAATGCACCCTTCGATGATTTCGCACTCGGAAGAGACGTTGGAGCGGTGTCCGGTGGAGAAATCGTCCAGGATCCGTACCTGGTCCCCTCTGGCCAGCAGGGCATCGGAGATGTGTGAACCGATGAATCCGCAACCACCGGTGATGAGATAGCGCTTCATGGTAGAGCAACTGCTCCTTTATCTAGAGGTCGCCAAATCGCCGTATCGTCGGGATAGCACCGTAGTCTCCGGCAAGATACCGTTTCTGCAGTGGAACACTCTTCCCGACATTGAATCGTGTAACAGGATAGAGCGTTGTGCAACGGTGATCGTTTTTTTGTGCCATCCAGTACTGATCTCGTCGAAAACCGTCGCTGCTGAGAAGTGCCGTATCGTGAGTGGTGCAGATGAGCTGTGAGCGGGAGATTCCCTCTTGGGCGTGCACCAGCCCGAAAAGGAACTGTACCAGATTGTGGTGCAGGCTGGTGTCCATCTCGTCGATGAATAGAATCCGGTCATTCTCCATCATATCGATCCAGGGGCCGGCCAGGGCGAACAGTTTCTGAGTGCCCTGGGATTCGGTGTTCCACGGCAGGGCGATCGGTTCACCGGTGTCGTGGGTGGTGCGTTCGAACTGGATATCGATGATCTCCCACTCCCAATCCTCCAGTTTCTTCTTGAGTAGAGCGTGCAGGGTGTTCAGGTAGTTGGGATCGCCGCCGGACTCGCTGCCGTCAGCGCCGTCGGCGGTACGGCGGTTGACCAGGATATTCTGAATGTTGAGATCGGCGTGGTTGAGAAAGGCCATCACCTTCTCGCGTTGCTCCGGCTTTTTTACCTGATGGGTAGTGAAGTCCATGGAGATGTCCGAGTGGGGAGGCAGCACGTAGAGCTTCTTGGCGAACCAGTCAAACACCGGTCGCAACTCTTCGCTGTTGAGCTGTACCGCCGTCGAGAGGAAGAGGGCGTTGCTGCGCGTCATATCCCGCCAGGTGTTGCGGGCGGAGGAGAGAAAACTGCGGTGAAGATGCCACTCCTCCTCACCGCTCATCGGGTCGAAGTAGCGTTCGAACCAGCGCTGGGCGCGTCCTTTGGGATAGGCCAAAAGCCACTCGTGCTGGACTCTTTCTCTGGTAGCGGCAAAGCCGTACTGGTAGCGGACGCCGTTCTGGACGAAGGTCAGCTCGAAGACACTGGGAGCATTGGCACTGCGGGCACTGAGACGGAAAGGCGTGATGGGGATGGGATCCCCTTCCTGGCCTTTGGCGGAGTTGAGGACGAACTCCTGGACGAACTTGATGGCTCGGATAAGATTGCTCTTGCCGGAGGCGTTGGCGCCGTAGACCACCATCGATTTCAACAGCGGTGGCATGCGTGCGACACCGGCATCGAAAGCGTTTTCCGGGTATTCATCCAGTGTTGAGCCTGCAGTGAGACCCAGAATCTGGGTTTCGCAGAAGGAGAGGTAGTTGGTGACGCTGAATTCAACGAGCATCCATCCATCCTGACATGGTTCAAATTGAGTTACGGCCCCACGGTCATTGTTCTTTTTGCTGTTCCAGCAGGAACGGTGACCATCTCCCAGGGGTATAGAGTATGCGGCATCCGGTCTCCGGAATCCATGAGTCTGTCGTGAAATGGTCGGAATAGAGGCCGCGTCGAGCAGGAAGTGCCGAGCAGAAAAGTGGGGAAAGATTTGTATCGTGTTGGAAAAATGGTCCTGATCTGTTCAAACACGGGTCTCTCTGATCGCATGAATAGTGTATACTTCGCTAGGGCGTGTTCTCAATCAGTACGAATCTGCGTTTGCGGCTGAAAATGCAGCAGGCAAGGCGTGAGGAGCGCGGTTTCGCGTTGATTGAGGGGACGCTCTAAGGTGTAAAAAAGAGTAGGATTGAGCATCAGGGTATGGATGAGGACGGTATGGCATCGGACGGTATCACACTCCTGCTGGTGGATGATGATCCTGATATCGGCATCCTTCTGGGCAGCATTCTCCGCAAGGGGGGATTCGACGACGGTCTGACCTGCTGTACGGAAGCGGCGGAAGCCGTTGCCGTGGCGTTGCGGGAGCGTCCCCATGTGATTCTGCTCGATCTGCTGATGCCGGAGATCGATGGTCTGGAGATCCTGACCCGCCTGCGCCGGGAGCCGGCTCTGGAGTCAGTACCCGTGGTGATCCTCTCCTCCCGAGAGGATCCCGAGGTGAAGGCGCGTGCGTTTGCTCAGGGAGCTAACGACTACTTCGTCAAGTGGCCTGATCGCACCGAGATGCTGGCGCGTCTGCGCTATCACGTCACTGCGCACAAGGAGCGCTTGCGCCGAGAGAAAGCGGAGAAGAAGTTCCGGATCCTGTTTGATGTGACACCCGATGCCATTCTGCTTGCTGATGCAGACACCGGCGTGGTTGTCGACTGCAATCCGGCGGCGTGTGAGCTTCTCGGCGCATCTGCTGAGGAGATTATCGGTCTGCATCAGGCCGATCTGCACCCTCCGGAAGATGAAGAGCGCTATCGGGCGCTGTTCCGAAGCCATCTGGAGCAGGGGCAGGGGATTGCACCGATCAACGTCTTCATCCGACGGCTGGATGGTCGGGATGTGCCGGTCTCCATCTCCTCGGTGGTGTTCGAGATGGATGGCAAGCGGATGATTCAGGGAGTCTTCCGCGATGTTACGGAACGTATTCGGGCGGAACGGGCGATTCGCAGAAGCCGGGAAAACCTGATGAAGGCCCAGGAGATCGCCCACCTGGGAAGTTGGGAGTGGGATATCGGCACCGGTAATCTCTCCTGGTCCGATGAGGCGTACCGTATCTTCGGTTATGAACCCAAGTCCCAGAACGTCACCTTCGCGCTGTTTGTGAAGCATGTGCATGGCGATGATCGCAACCGGGTGTTGACATTGATCCGCAGCGCCATGAAGGGTCAGGCACTCTACAATATCGAACACCGTATCGTTCGTCCCAATGGCACGGAGCGCATCGTTCATGAGCAGGGCGAGGCGGTGTTCGACAAAGAGGGGATGGTTACCCATCTGGTGGGAACCGTCCATGACATCACAGAACGCCGGGATGCCGAGGATCAGCTCCGCATCGCGACCCAGGTGTTCGGCAGTGCCATGGCCAAGGTGGAGGATCAGTTCCGCATCACGCGCAAGGTGTTGGAGAGCGCTATTGAATGTGTCGCCATCACCGATGCCAAGGGGCGTATCCAGTCGGTCAATCCAGCCTTTCACCAGGTGACCGGTTATGATGAGTCGGAGGTCGAAGGGGCGCTGCCGGGGGTTTTTCAGGCCGATCTGCACGAGAAGCGCTTTATTCGTAAAGTGCGCAAGAGTATCGCTGAATCCGGCCAGTGGCAGGGAGAGGTGTGGAATCGGCGTAAGGATGGTGAGGCGTTTCCGGAACAGGTGACGGTCACCGCCATTCAGGATGACAAGGGCAACACCCTCAATCTGGTGGTGCTCTCCCACGATATCAGCGATGTGCAGCGCAGCCGAGAGGCGCTGCGTCACCAGACCTACCACGACGCCCTGACCGGTCTGCCCAACCGCAGCCTCTTTCTCGACCGCCTTGACCAGAATCTCCGTCGTGCCAGTCGTCGCAAACGGCGGGTGTGCGTGATTCTGTTCGATCTGGATCGCTTCAAAAACGTCAATGACAGCCTGGGACATGCGGCAGGGGACGATCTCCTGCGTCTGGTGGCCGAGCGGGTGAGCGAAACCCTGCGTGAAGGGGATACCGTCTGCCGCATGGGCGGTGACGAGTTCGCCATCATCCCCGGTGATATCCATGAGGCCCAGGATGCGGTCCATGTGGTTCAGAAGCTGTTCGAAGCGTTAGAAGAGCCCTTCACTCTGTTGGAGCACACCCTCTACATCACTGCCAGCGTCGGCATCACCCTGCATCCGGAAGATGGGGAGAGTGCCGAATCCCTGGTGCGCAACGCCGACATGGCCATGAGCCGGGCCAAGGATACGGGACGCAACAACTTCCAGTTCTACACCGCCGCCATGGACGAAGCGGCCACCGATCGTCTGGACCTGGAGAACGCCCTGCGCATGGGGGTGGAGAAGCAGGAGTTTGCTCTCTTCTATCAACCGAAGATCGATGCGGTGACGGGCGCTGTCGTCGGTATGGAAGCGCTGGTGCGCTGGATACGGGATAACGGCTCTCCCATCTCACCCGGAGTTTTCATTCCCATGGCGGAGGAGACCGGTTTGATCCTCCCTCTGGGCGATTGGATTCTTCAGGAGGCGTGCCGTACCACCCAAATGTGGCGGCAGAAGGGGTTCAAGTCGCTGCGGGTGGCGGTGAATCTCTCCGCACGGCAGGTGGCCAATGGGGGGTTTTTCGAGCGGGTGATGGAGATTCTCGATCAGACCGGGCTTCCCACGGACAACATCGAGTTGGAGATTACCGAGAGCGCCATGATGACCGATTTGGATCGGGCGGTTTCGGTTCTGGGCAAGCTGGCGGATCAGGGGATCCACATTGCACTGGATGATTTCGGGACCGGATATTCATCACTCAGCTATCTGAAGAAGTTTCCCATTCACTCCCTCAAGATCGACCGCTCCTTCGTCAACGACATCACCACGGATACCGATGATGCTGCGATCGTCTCGGCGATTCTCTCCATGGCGCGCAGCCTGAAACTGGAGGTGATCGCCGAAGGGGTGGAGAATCGGGATCAATTTACGTTTCTCAGCCACAAGAAGTGCGATCAGATCCAGGGTTATCTCTTCAGCCGTCCCCTTACGAAAGAGGCGTTCGAGGACTTCATGCGCCGCCCCCCGCTTGATGTGCGGACGCTGTAGTAGAGAACGATGCCATGGACGTGCAAAAAACAGTCTCCTTGTCATTCGGAGAGGTGCCCTTCACCCTGCGGCACAATGCTCGCCGCAAGCGCGTCTCCATCGTGGTGACGGCGGAGGGGAGGCTCGAGGTGCGTGCACCCCCCGGTTATGATCTGGCCAGCGCCCGGACATTTCTCCGTTCCGAGGAGGCGTGGATCGGACGTCGTTTCGGTCGGTCGTTGCTGATGACACCCGAGGTGCCGGTGCCGGAAGATGGCGCAGCGTTACCGGTGGGGTCGGAAGAGATCACTCTGCGTTTCCACCCCTCTCGCCGGGGGCGGGTGCGTCGCGTAGGGCAGGAGTTGTGGGTGCCGGAGAGTGCTCGGGAGACATCGGAACAGCTTCTGTCGAGTCTGGAGCGCTGGTATCGCAAGCAGGCGGCACTTCTCTTGAAAAAACGGCTCGATCACTGGGCCGATCGCATGCAGCTCTCCTTTGGGCGGCTCGCCATACGTAGCCAGAAGACCCGTTGGGGAAGCTGTTCCGCCAAAGGCAATATCAATCTCAACTGGCGGCTTCTCCTGATGCCGGAGCCGGTTCAGGACTATGTGGTGGTGCATGAACTGGCCCACCGGGTGCATATGGATCACTCACCCCGATTCTGGGCACTCGTGGCGCGTTATCTGCCTGACTATGCGGAACGCAAGGCGGTTTTGAAGACATTTCAGCCTCCTCTATAAGAAGGTGGGCTATTGCTCCTTCGGGCAGAGGAGCGTCAAAGAGCCCTTTCCCTTTTCACGCTGCTCGGATAGATTCAACTCTTCCATCCCCCAGCTATCGTTTCCGGGGAGGTGGGGCCGTTTGACAGTGTGCGCAGGAGCGTCTGTGATCATGCAGGATGAGCCGAAGAGTTTCCAACCCGATAAACCGCTGGATGAGATGACCCTGGACGATCTGCGTCAGGGGATCGACAGTGTGGACAACACCATCCACGATCTGATCATTCAACGGACGCAGTATGTCCTCCAGGTGGGCAAGGTGAAGGAGAAGGACAGCAACGCCATCTTCTATCGCCCGGAGCGTGAAGCGCGCATCCATCGTCGTCTGGAGGAGCGCCACGAAGGCCCGCTGCCGGTGGCTGCCATCCACCGCATCTTTCGTGAGATCATCTCCGCCTCCCTCAATCTGGAGAAGGGGCTCTCCATCTCCTTTCTGGGGCCGGAGGCCACCTATACCCATCAGGCTGCACTGAAGCACTTCGGTAGTGCGTTTACCATGAGCTCTGCCCGCACCATCGACGAGGTGTTCCACGAGGTAGAAGTGGGACGGGCCGATTTCGGTGTGGTCCCCGTGGAGAACTCCACCGAGGGCATGGTGCACCATACCTTGGATCGGTTCGTGGACTCGCCGTTGGGGATTTCGGCGGAGATTATTCAGCCACTGGAGCACTCTCTGCTCTCCCTGGCCGAGCAGAGTCACCGGATCAAGACCGTTTTTGCCCATTTTCGCAACCTTCGCCAGTGTCGGCAGTGGGTGGACCACCACCTGCCCCAGGCCAAACTGATCACCACCTCATCGACCCGTGAGGCGTTGGAGTTCTGTGGCAAGAAGAAGCGCTCCGCCGCTATTGCCGGAACCTATATGGCGGATCACTATGGACTGAATGTGCTGGCTGAAAATATCCAGGACCACTCCAACTGGGAGAACCGCTTTCTGGTTCTGGGTAAGGACACGCCTGCGCCTTCCGGCAAGGACAAAACGACGCTGCTCTTTTCCTTTCGCGATCAACCCGGTTTTCTGCACCGAATCCTCGGGATATTCGCCGACGGTGGGATCAACCTCACCCGTATAGAGTCGCGTCCCTCCCGTAAAAAGGCGTGGGACTACCTCTTCTTTGTCGATTTCGAGGGGCACCTCGGTGACGAAGCGGTTGCAGCGACACTGGAGCGCCTCTCGCAGGTGCCGGGGCTCTCGACCAAGATTCTCGGTTCCTATCCGTTGCGCGCTATCTGACATAAGAAAACCCTCTCACACCACGCAGTTTCTGACTCTCAATTCGGAGAAAGCCCATGTCGTTCTTCATCAAACGGCTCTCCATCATCGGTATCGGTCTGATCGGCGGCTCTCTGGCCATGGGACTGCGTGAGCGCGGTCTGGTCGGCGAGGTGGTCGGTGTTGCCCGACGGCAGAGCACCCTTAAAACCGCTCTGGAGATGGGGGTGATCGATCACGGCACCGCCTCGGCACGGGAGGGGGTGGAAGGGGCCTCTTTTGTCCTGGTCTCGACACCGGTCAGCGCCATTGCCCCTGCGGTGCGCGACTTTGCCGGTTCCTTGGAGAAAGGCGCGGTTGTTACCGATGCCGGAAGCGTCAAGGGAGAGATCGTCCGGGCGTGTGAAGAGGCGATGCCGGAAGGGTGCTACTTTGTCGGTGGCCACCCTATCGCCGGTCGGGAGCACAGCGGTGTCGCCGCGGCCTTTCCCTCACTCTATGAGGGGAGCCGGACCATTCTGACGCCGACGGAGAAGACCGTCAGCCACGCCTTGGAGCGGGTGCGTCTGGTGTGGGAGGCTGTCGGTTCCCAGATCGAGGAGATGGATCCGGACCACCACGACAGCGTTCTGGCCGCCACCAGCCATCTGCCCCACCTCATGGCCTACAATGTGGTCAACACCCTCTCGGATCTGGAGGGGCACCTGCGGCAGGAGGTGTTTCGCTATGCGGCCAGCGGTTTTCGGGACTTTACCCGCATCGCCTCCTCCGACCCCACCATGTGGCGGGACATCTGTCTGGAGAATCGGACGGCAATCGTCGACATGCTGGGGCGTTTCCGCGATGACCTGGATAAACTGACCCAGCGGGTGGAGCAGGGGGATTCGGATGCCCTGTTCGGGATATTCGCCCGTTCCAAGGGGACCCGTGACCGCATCCTCCAGGATCAGATGGTCGCACCTCACACGCCAGCCGACGGTGACAAAGATAAGTGATTACCCTGATGCAGCGTCGGAACACGAAGAGAATGGGAATGAGATCATGAGCGAAGCGGACTCCCTGGTGACGGGAAATGATGTGGGTGGCCGGATCTTCCGGGCGCGCAAAAGCGGACCGTTGAAGGGTGAGGTGACCCCTCCCGGTGACAAGTCCATCTCCCACCGCTCGGTGATCTTCGGTGCACTGGCGGAGGGGACGACGAAAGTCGACGGGTTGTTGGAGGGAGAGGATGTGCTGCGCACCATCGCCGCCTTTCGTGATATGGGTGTTGAGGTGGAGCGGCATGACAAAGGGCGCTACACCATTCACGGTGTGGGGTTGGACGGTTTGGCCGAGCCGGGTAACGTTCTGGACATGGGCAACTCCGGTACCGGCATGCGTCTGCTCACCGGACTGTTGTCGAGTCAGCCGTTCTATTCGGTGCTCACCGGTGACGGCAGCCTGCGGGGACGGCCAATGGGTCGGGTGGTGACGCCTCTGCGGAAAATGGGCGCACGGATACTCGGTCGCGAAGGGGGTAAAAAAGCTCCACTGGCGATCAACGGCACCGAACTGGTGCCCATCGACTACACCAGCCCGGTGGCATCTGCCCAGGTGAAAACGGCGATTCTGCTGGCGGGATTGAACACGGCTGGAGAGACATCGGTGCTGGAACCGGCTCTTTCCCGGGACCACACCGAGCGCATGCTCAAGGGTTTTGGCGCCGAAGTGCAGCGGGATGGGCTGCGGGTTACCATTGATGGCTGGCCCGATCTCACCGGCCAGGAGATCCTGGTGCCGGGAGATCCCTCATCGGCGGCATTTCCCATGGTGGCGGCGCTGTTGGTGCCCGGGTCGGATGTGCTTCTCACCAATGTCGGCATGAACCCCACCCGTATCGGTTTGATGGAGATCCTCCTTGAGATGGGTGGTCGCATCGAGCGTCTCAATGAGCGGGAAGTTGGTGGTGAGCCGGTTGCGGATCTACGGGTTCGGCACTCCGAGCTGAAGGGGATCGAAGTGCCGGTAGAGGTGGTGCCCCGTGCTATTGACGAATTCCCGGTTCTTTTCGCCGCAGCGGCCATGGCCGATGGAGAAACCATTGTACGAGGGGCCGAAGAGCTGCGGGTGAAGGAGAGCGATCGGATCAGTGCCATGGCGGTGGGGCTGGGTAGCCTGGGTGCCCGGATTGAGGAGCGGGAGGATGGTGCGGTCATCACTGGCCAGCCGGAGGGTCTCAAAGGGGGAGGTGTTGTCGACTCCCACACCGATCACCGTATCGCCATGAGCCACCTTGTCGCCGGACTCTGCTGCAAGGAGCCGGTGGAGGTGCTGCGTTGTGAGAATATCGACACCTCCTTCCCGGAGTTCCACGGGATCATGACCACACTGGGTGCGGAGATCGAGAGCGGGAGGGTGGTGTGATGA
This sequence comes from Magnetococcales bacterium, assembly GCA_015231265.1. Lineage (GTDB taxonomy): Bacteria > Pseudomonadota > Magnetococcia > Magnetococcales > JADGBX01 > JADGBX01. Next base: position 10,250 of record JADGBX010000055.1, read on the forward strand.
CCGCCGAAAAGGGAACCCGTCTGATCATCGCCGTTGACGGACCGGCCGGTTCCGGCAAAGGGAGTGTCTGTCGGAGTGTGGCGGATCGATTCGGTCTGGCCTATCTGGAGACAGGGGCGATCTATCGGGCGGTCGGCTTGATCGCACTGGAACAGGGGCTTGACGCACCGGAGTCACTGGCGGAAGCGGCTGCGGAGATGCCGTTCACCTTTCGGGCGCTGGGCGGTGGCAACTATGGCGCCTTTCTCGGTGAGCGGGAGATCAGTGATGACCTGCGGCGGGAAGAGGTGGGCGAACGGGCCTCACAGGTGTCGGCGATTCCCGATGTGCGGCAGGCACTGCTGGGTTTTCAGCGTGGCTATGGCGGTTCCGACGATGCGATTCTCGATGGCCGGGACGTGGGAACGGTGGTGTGCCCCGATGCCGGATTGAAGATCTTTCTTACCGCCTCCCTGGAAGCCCGGGCAGAACGGCGGGCTTTGGAGTTGCAAGCGAAGGGAGAACCTGTTAGCTTGCGTGAAGTTAGCGCCCGGATGGCTGCGCGAGATGCGCGGGATTCCGGACGTTCCCATGCGCCACTGAAACCAGCGGAGGACGCTGTGATCGTGGACACGACCCCGATGACGAAGAGTGAGAGCATCGAGCGTGTGGCAGCGTTGATTTCCCAGAAGATTTCCAATCGATAAACTGTTTGGATCGATGGGTACAGCACGAAATCGACGGATTTGTGGCGCCAACAACAGCCGCTCACCGTACCACGCGGTGCGCGATAGATTAATTCAGAGGACAATTTCGTGACCGGAACAGAAGCAGCCAACGTGCAGGACGCCGAACCAGAAGCAGCCATCACCCAGGACGCCGAACCTGAAGCAGCCATCACCCAGGACGCCGAACCTGAAGCAGCCATCACCCAGGACGCCGAACCTGAAGCAGATATCACCCAGGACTCCGATATTGAGATGGAAGATTTCGATTCCATGCTGGAAGACTATTTCAGCAAAGGGGTCGGGCGTGAAGGACAGGTGGTCAACGGCACTATCATTCAGCGCGAAGGCGAAGAGTTCGTCATCGACGTCGGACTGAAGTCCGAAGGTCGTCTCCAGGCGCGCGAGTTCATGAACCACGACGGCGAATTGACCGCCGATGTGGGCGACACCGTGCAGGTGTTCGTTGAGCGCTGTGAGGACCAGAACGGCCAGGCCGTGCTCTCCCGCGAGAAGGCGCTGCGCGAAGAGGCGTGGGTCAAACTGGAATCCGCTTTCAGCGAGAAGGAGACCGTTCACGGTCGCATCATGGGCAAGGTCAAGGGCGGCTACACGGTGGATCTCACCGGTCTGGCAGCCTTCCTGCCTGGATCCCAGGTGGATGTGCGTCCCGTTCACGACATCACCCGTCTTCAGGAAGAGGACCAGCCCTTCGATATCCTCAAGATGGATCGTCGTCGCGGCAATATCGTCGTCTCCCGCCGTACCGTCATCGAGCGCAAGCGTGAAGATGCCCGTAAAGCGCTGCTGGAGACTCTGCACGAAGGTATGATTCTCGACGGTGTGGTCAAGAACATCACCGACTACGGCGCTTTCGTCGATCTGGGTGGTTTGGACGGCCTGCTGCACATCACCGACATGTCTTGGAAACGGGTCAAGCACCCCTCCAGCGTCGTCAATGTGGGCGATACGGTGAGTGTGCAGGTGATCCGTTTCAATCCCGAAAACCAGCGCATCAGTCTGGGCATGAAGCAGCTCCAGACCGATCCCTGGGATGGCATCGGTGCCAAGTACCCCTCGGGTTCCAAGTTCAGCGGTGTGGTCACCAACATCACCGACTACGGCGCCTTCGTCGAGTTGGAGCCCGGTGTTGAAGGTCTGGCCCACGTCTCCGAGCTGGCCTGGACCAAGAAGAACCTCCACCCCTCCAAGATCCTCGAAGTGGGGCAGGAAGTGGACGTGATGGTTCTGGATGTGGATGCCGACCGCCGCCGCATCTCCCTGGGTCTCAAGCAGTGCCTGGAGAATCCGTGGCACGCCTTCGCTGAGAACAATCCTGTCGGTTCCACCGTCAAGGGCGAAATCAAGAACATCACCGAATTCGGTCTGTTCGTCGGCCTGGATGGAGATATCGACGGTCTGGTGCATCTCTCCGACATCACCTGGGATCCGGGTGCCAACGAAGAGGCGCTCAAAGAGTACCAGCGCGGTCAGGAAGTGGAAGCGATCGTGCTCTCCCTCGATCCTGAGAAAGAGCGCATCTCCTTGGGTCTCAAGCAGGTGAATCCCGACGAGTGGAGCACCTGGGTGGACAGCAATCCTCGTGGCACCGAAGTCAAGGGGACGGTCAAAGAGGTGATCAGCTCCGGCTTCATCCTCGACCTGAACGAGCATGTGGACGCCTTCCTGCGCAAGACTGAAGTGAGCCAGGATCGGGACGCTGCCGTCTCCTTCGAGGTGGGTGATGAGGTTGATGCCAAAATCACTCAGGTTGATCGTCAGAAGCGCAAGATCTCCATCTCCATCCGTGCTTTGGAGATTGATACGGAGCGCAAGGCGATCAAAGAGTACTCCGGTAAATCCGCTGGCGGCACCAGCAGCCTCGGTGAAGCGCTGAGTCAGGCGCTGGAGCAGAAAGCCGGTGGTAATCAGTAATCACGACACCGTTTCGTGATCGTACACTCGGACCTCTCTGCATCCTTATCAATGGTGCGGAGAGGTTTTGAGTCGTGTCTGCTGAGGGTGTTTGCCTTCGGTGGACTGTTACAGTTATGTAGGATCGTATCGGGAGAGACCCGGTACACTGTTCTGACCTGCGGACCGTTCACGTGTTATTTGTAGAATGCACGGATGTCCGTCCTGGATATCTACTCGGGTGTTACCGCCTGCTGTTGATGGATATCCAGCCAACCCCCTGGATTGCACGCTATGACCAAATCCGAATTGATTGACACTTTGGCCCAACGGAAAAACCTCTCCCGCAAAGAGGCGGAGATCGTCGTCGGTACCGTGCTGAACGAGATCGGCAACGCTTTGAGTCGTGATGAGCGGGTGGAGCTGCGTGGCTTCGGTAGCTTCAGTGTCAAGGAGCGTCCCTCCCGTGAAGGCCGTAACCCCAAGACCGGCGAAAAAGTGATGGTCGAGGAGAAGAAGGTTCCCTTTTTCAAAGCTGGTAAGGAGCTTCGCCAGCGGGTGGATAACTGATCCATCCCTTCCTCTATGCAACGGTGTGCACGCACCAGTTTCTGATCATGGTGCGTGCTGCGGTTGTGTTCTGAACGGTCCCTCCTTCCTGACTGGAGACCGACTCCAATGTTAAAGTGGCTGGCGATACTGTCCGGCTTGTTTCTGGTGGTTCTGGCAACGCTGTTTGCCATTGCCAATCAGGGTGAGATCGATGTCCAGATGCCGGGCAGTGTGATTCGCGAGGCGTTTTCGTTTCGCGCGCCGTTGGCTGCTCTCGTCTATGTCCCGTTGCTCTCCGGTTTTGCGATCGGTGGGATTCTGGGATGGCGTCGCTCGGTGCGTTATCGACGACTGGCTGAACAGCTCTCGCGTCAGAATCGCGTTCTGGAGCAGGAGTTGACCAATCTGCGAAATCTTCCTCTGGATGATGACCTTCCCATATAAGCGATCGTCATGCCCTTTCCGGACCTCTCACTTCTCTTGGATACCCTGGCGCCCCTGCTGCTTTTCGGTATCCTCCTCTACGCTGTCGGTCACCATGCCGGACGGCAAGCCGAGTCACGCCATCGAGAGCTGCAACCTGAGCAGAAGGAGACCGGTTACTATTATCGGGGTCTGAACTTTCTTCTCTCCGACGAACACGACCGCGCGATCGAAGAGTTCATCAAGGTGGTGCGGATCAACTCCGAGACGGTGGAGATCCACCTGTCGCTGGGAAATCTGTTCCGTGCTCGTGGTGAGGTGGGACGCGCCATTCGCATCCACCAAAACATCATCGCCCGTCCCAACCTGCCACCTGAGATCCGAGCGGCAGCGCTGTTTGCCTTGGCGGAGGATTATCGCCAGGGGGGCTTTCTCGACCGGGCGGTGACCGCCTACCGGCAGGTGTTGGAGGTGGACGATAAGAACCACCGCGCGTTGGAAGAGTTGATGGCGCTGCACGAGAACGAGGGGCGTTGGGATAGGGCGTTACGGGCGTTGAAGCGTCTGGAACATCTGACGGAGAAGAGTGATCCTCGGCGCGAAGCGCACCTGCGGATCAAATTGGGCCAGGAGGCGCTGCGCTCTCACGACCAAGGAGAGAGTGACGATGGTCAGCGCGCAGTGGAGAAGGCAACGGACCATTTCAAAGAGGCGATCCGTGTCTTTCCGGGCTGTGTCGAAGCGTACCGCCAATTGGGTGAGATTCAACTGGAATCGGGCCAGGCCAAAGCGGCGATTCGCAGCCTGCGCACTCTGAAGAAGACCCGACCCAGCCACTTTTTCATGGTGGTGGATCTGCTGCGTCGCGCCTATGAGCAGTTGGAGGATGAAAAGGGATACGAGGTGTGCATGAGTGAGGCGTTTGAATCGCCTACCACCTCACCACCGTTTATCATTCGCTGGAGTCGGTTTCTGGAGGAGCATGACCGCATCGAAGAGGCGATTGCCGTTCTTGAGGATGGAATGGTCAAGCATCCCGGCTCCGCTGAGATCGCTTTTCGTCTCATGCGGTTGCATGCCGATACCGCCAACTGGCAGACGGCGATTTCAGCCGGGGATCGCTGTCTTGAGCATCTCACCTCTCGTCAGCACACGTTTCAGTGCTCCCAGTGTGGATTCCGATCCCACGATATCTACTGGAAATGTCCCCAGTGTCACAACTGGGATACCATGGAGCCGTTGCGGGTTCAGATCTCCTGACGCCGAGCGTCGTCGTGACTGAAGATCGCCCTCTTTGCGGAAGATGACCCGGCCACCGCTTCTTCATGGCAACCGTGTTCGTGCCCCAAAGCAGGTTCCACTGTTGAGAAACTATAGTCGTTCCAACTCAAATCTGTACATGTAACCAATAGATTTTTGGTTCTTTACCAAGCCCCGAAGGGGCGATCTCCTCAGGTCCAGCAACTGTGTTGATTCTTTACTTGGGAAGGGCTTTTTGCGCTTCCCAGGTGCACTGATCCCTCACCATT
>JADGBX010000056.1 GCA_015231265.1 Magnetococcales bacterium
TCGGCGTTGATTATCAATCTCAAGTTGAGTGGGACCTGTATTCGCGATACCGATCTGTTTCAGAAGGAGATCACTCGACTTCTCAACAGTGAGATACAGCCGGTATACAATCAGGTCAAGCAGTTTGCCCGCCTGCTGCCGGTCTACTTCAATGAGATCGGAGCGGAGGGTGAGTTGCGGGATGTCTCAACCCGCCTCGATGAAGAGACCCGCCGGGAAGATCGGCTGATCCATTTTCTCCGTAAACAGTGCCATGTGGAGAGCTCCAACCTGATTCTCGGCTTGATCGCTGAGATCGTTCGTTTCTGGAGGACCGGTTCACGTTCCGGATTGGAGCGTTTTGTTCCGCAAGAGGTTCTGGAGACAGTCTCAACGTCCGGTCAATACTTCGATGATGTTCATCTGATCACGGCGACTCTTTTCGAGGAGCTCTCTCTTTCTGATGAACGTGCTTTGTTGACGGTTGACTTGGAAATCATCAGTGAGATCGTCGATGGTGTATCGCAGACCCGTTCCGGCGAGCGCAATCGAGTCGTGCTGCTTGTTCGTTTCTACCAACTGCTCAATGTGAAATACACATTGGGACACCGTGGTATTGAAGAGCCGTTGCAACGTGCAGCAGAAGAGGGGATTCCTGCCATGGATCTCCTGTTGCAACGGGTACGTTCTGTTGGAGAAGATACAGAGGAGGATGTTCCCGAGATCCCTCTGGAGGAGCTGCTGGATGGTCTGGAAGCTTTGAAGGCAGTGATTCTGTCGCCGGAGACCTACGATGCACGCGAAGAGATCTTCCAGAAGCGGCATATTGCAGCCGGGATCCCTTCTGTCTACGGCAAATACAGTGAACGGAAATTCGATGCCCTCGCCTTGACGTTTCGTCTTGAAGGGATGGCACTGACCCGTCTTGAGGTTTTGGCGGACAGAATTCCTGATGGATTCGTCAATCGCGGTGTTTTTTTTAGAGTTATTAAATATATACGGTATTATTTGAGGGCTCTGTCGCTCGATGGGATTGCCACGAAGAAGTTGGAGTTGCATCTGGGGATTCTTGTCAAAGCCCTTGAGCTGAACACCTTCTCGTTTCCTCAGTATCTGGATATATTTCGGAACTTCTCCGAGGGAATTCGGGGTGTCATTAACACCTACTACACCAGCCATCATCACAACAATCTGGCGCTGGTGATTCCAACCTTGAACGGAGAGAATCTGCTGCCCAGATATCGTCCTCTTTGGGAGGATGAAGATCCTTCGACAACGTTGGAGCGGATCACGGAAGCGTTCATGCGTGATCTAATCGCGGAAACGTTCGGTCTACAGGCGTTTGATAACTTTATCAGTCGTCTGATGAAGAAGCTGGCCAATCAGGGGCAGACACTCTCTCCGCGCATTCTCAATCAGTTGATGATCTATGATCCGGCCAATCTGTTCTGTGAGATTCACAACCCCACGGAGCGGACGAGAGATCTCATCCATCTGGGTAACAAAGGCTATAATCTGATTCGCATCGCTCAGCTGGGTATGTCGGTGCCGGATGGTGTCATTTTGACCACCGAGTACTACCGAAATCGCCGTCTGGTGCGACACTACCTGCCGGCCATCGAGGATTTTCGTGGGCAGATACGGCAGCAGGTAAGAACCATAGAACAGCGTGATGCAGCCAAGTGTCGTTACGGTGACCCGAAACGCCCGCTCCTGCTTTCCGTGCGCAGTGGTGCTTTGATCTCCATGCCGGGAATGATGCAGACGATTCACAATGTCGGTATCAACCAGACTATCGTCGAAGGACTTGTCAAACAGAGTGATCAACCCTTTTTTGCCTGGGACAATTACAGACGTTTCATTCAAAGCTGGGCCATGGCCTTTGATGTTGAAAGAGAGGTGTTCGGGCAGATCATGCGTCACTACAAAGGGCGCTTGAGTGTTGAAAAGAAAAGGCAGTTCAGTGATGAACAGATGCGGTCACTTACATTGGAGTATCATAGCGAAGCCTGCGCCCAGGGTGTGGTGATCCCTGATGATCCTTGGGAACAGCTACACGTTGCAGTGGAGCAGGTGATCAACTCCTGGAACGCAACAAAAGCCAAAGAGTTTCGTAGAATCATGAATATCGCCGATGAATGGGGCACTGCGGTGGTTATTCAGAGCATGGTGTTTGGCAATGTGCACAACCAGGCCGGGACTGGTGTCCTGTTCACCGCCCATCCTCATCGCAAGCTCAATCGTGTGGTGTTATGGGGTGACTACACGATAGGCAATCAAGGGGAGGATATCGTTGGAGGGCTGGTCTCAACGCAACCGATCTCCCTTGAACAGTGTCAGTTTGACGGACGTGACCCGGATATCAGTCTTGAACGCCGCTTTCCGGAGATCTACCTGGCCCTGCTGGATATGGCTCGAATGATGATCTATGAAAGGCGTTGGAGTCCTCAGGAGATCGAATTTACTTTTGATGGGCCGCAACGGGATAATCTCTTTCTCCTTCAGACGCGCAATATGGTGACGTTTGATCCGGAGAGTGCCGTGATTCGTAGTTTTACCAGAACGCCGGAACTGGAGAACGATAAGCTGGCTCAGGGAATCGGCGCAAGCGGTGGGGCGCTGTGTGGATATGCTGTCTTTGATCTAGAGCAGATTATGCGTCAGCGGGAGAAAGATCCCGAGGCGACGTTAATCCTTATCCGCTATGACACGGTTCCGGATGATATCAAGGAGATCTCTTTGACTGAAGGGTTGCTGACATCGCGAGGAGGCCAGACATCCCATGGAGCCGTCGTTGCTGCTCGTCTCAAGAAGACCTGTGTTGTTGGGTGTGAACCTCTTGTGATCAGGGTGCAGAGAGGCGAATGCATTATGAATGGCGTAACGATCAGAGGTGGGGATCAAATCAGCATTGATGGGGCAACCGGCCTGGTTCTGAAAGGGTGGCATGCCATTGAGACCAATATGATCAAGGAGTTCGATTTTTCCAGGCGGTTCGCTTCGGGATTGTCGGAATAACCCGTTTCTCTTTTTGACTGCTGTCTTCTGGATCAAAACCCTGTATAAAAAGGGTGACCGTTGAGGTTGTTCAATGGAAGAGGGCTTCAATGGGTCATTTAACCGTATGCGACCAAAACCGATGCTTCATCCAAAGTCGAAGGAGTAGTATTCATGAAACTGGGTATCAACAGCATGGGACGGATCGGTAAACTGTCGGTCTGGCACCATGCCGGGCGGAAGCAGTTCTCCGAACTCGTGGTGAACCTGGGTCGGGACGTTGGTATGGGACTGTCCGACGTCGCCCAAGTTCTGGAGAAAGATAGCAGCTACGGTCAGCTCGAGAGCTTCCTGCATGGTTTCCGTGGTGGTCGCGTCATCGAGAACCTCGATGAAAAAGCGGGTACGATGACCATCGACGGCGTGCCGGTCCGTATTCTGAGAGAACAACGTAATCCCAAGGATATTCCCTGGCGTGATCACGATGTTCGTCTGGTGGTGGACTGCACCGGTGTATTCAATGATCCAACAGTTGAAGGGGATGCCAAGTGGGGCTCCATGCGCGGTCATCTGGACGGTGGTGCAGAGAAGGTTCTGCTTTCTGCGCCGTTCAAGATCAAGAATAAGGCTCTTCCCATGCCCGACGATGCAGTCACCTGCGTCATGGGGATCAATGAAGAGGATTATGAGCCCAGTAAACACCAGTTGATCTCAGCAGCTTCGTGTACGACCACCTGCCTTTCCCACATGATCAAACCTCTGCTTGATCAGTATGGTGTCGATCGCATCCTGTCTGCGTCCATGGTAACGGTTCATGCCGCCACGGGTAGTCAGAAGGTGCTGGATGCGGTTCCCAAAGCCGGGAAGGCCGACCTACGTAAGAGCCGTAGCATTCTGAACAATATCATTCTCACCACCACCGGTGCTGCCAAAGCGTTGCAGCTGGTGATTCCTGAGGTTCAACAGATTGGTTTCATGGCGGAGTCCTGCCGTGTTCCGACTTCAACGGGATCGCTGACCATCCTCACGGTCAATCTGCAGTCCGAGGATCGCAATAATCCCATCAATCGCTCAGATATCAATGGTATCTTTGAAGCAGCCTCAACCGGTGCTTACAAAGGTTACCTCGCCTATACCGAGAAACAGAATGTCTCTTCGGACATCATCGGTTTCCCGAAGGCGGCTACGATCATCGAAGCGACTGAGACCCATACGCGCACTGCCTATACGCGGTTCAATATCGGGGCGGTTCCTGGCATTCCCGATGAGGTGAAAGCCTCTCTCGGTTCGTCTATGGTCGAAGTTCCCGTCACACAGGCTGTCATCTATGGATGGTATGATAACGAGTTGGGAAGCTACACCAACATGTTGGCCGATTTGACCTCAAAAGTCGCTGATACGATGATCTGATCATCGTCTGACAGCATGACGGAGACAGTGTTTTATTAAACTGGTACCGCCGATGCGAGATAAAAAAAGCCGGAGCCCGATATGAGGGTCTCCGGCTTTTTTTGTAGGAAATGGAGATCAATTCTGGTGTGCGGGAGGAAGAACCGTGAGTCCGAACACGCGCCAGAGCTGCATACCACCACGATAGTAGAATATTTTCTCAACAGGATAGCCAAGGGATATCAACCCCCTGATTGCTGTTGGACTCTGCCCACACCAGGGCCCGTTGCACCAGAGAACGAGATCCTTCGCTTCGGAAAAGTCCCACCCTTTTGCGGTCTCTTTTGCACCAAAGAGAGTCAGTACTTCTGCAATGATGATCTCTTCAGCACCAAGAGAGGGAATAACATCAGTGTAGGGGACATTGATGGATCCGGGAATGGTGCCGCGGGCATACCAGTCCGGTGTCCGAGCATCGACCAAAAGCCCTGTATGATCGTTGAGCTTTGTGGTCATGAATGTGATCAGTTCCATTTCACCGATGGTTATGACACCTGGAGCGGCTTCCATGGGTTGAGCACAGAATGGGGGACATTTGCGGGAGGTTTTGGAGAACTCATCGGAGAGTCTGGCAGTGACATCTTGATTGCGCTTAACCGTGACGAGTTCATCGCCATGACGGACCTGCGCGACTGCAACATCCTTGGAGATGCGCACAAGAATAGGCTCAGACTGACCGGCATGGCCATAATCCATGCCCACAAGAAGGATACCAAGTGCGAATAAAAGGAGTTTGTGCATTATCCATCCCCTAAGTGCTTTTTCACAACAGTAATTGGTGCTCTGTTTGGTATTGAAATGGAATACTCTTCAGTGTTAAGTCACAGTGAAACTATTCTTGATTCATTCCAAATAAACGCGTGTGAAAACTGTCGCTCTTCTCGTCTGAATCGGGTTTCCATGCTTTTTATGCAGGCCCTAAAAAAACAAGCATTGGATTTGAGTGTACTGAAAACCGGGACGGCTGTAATTACATATAAATACTGTAATTCTTCTCTTGATGACGAGATACCCAAGTCAATTGGAAGAGTGAGCAAGATAGTGTTTTGCTCGCACCTTACTCTCTTCAACAGCAGGTTGGTCAAAAGCATCAATACCTGCCAAAGCTGCGACGAAGAAGGTTTCCAGCTCTAAATACATGATCAACTGACCCAATGCCAGTGCATTGCACCCTGGCAGGCTAAACGTCCTGACTGGCATATCATTGTTGATTAAAGAATCCCGGGTTCCACGAAATTCAGCATCAAAAAGCTGTCCTGTTCTCTTGCCAGCAAGTGGGGCGACTGCCTCAAGGTGGGCAAAACGATCATCAATTAAGTCACCCTGTTGGACCAAAGTGGGATCATTAATCATCGTGAACTGCTTATCACGTGGACCATCGAGATAGAGTTGGAGTTGGGAGTGTTGATCAGTGACACCACGAGCAGTCACAGGAGTGAGCCCAAAACGTTCGCGTTCACTCTGCTTCTTGCCAAGGCTCTCAGCCCACAGTTGTGCAAACCAAGATGGAATGCTCCTTAGCTTATCTGCGTAGACGAACTGTACGGAGAGAGGCATCCCGGATCTGGCCATTGTGTATTGGGCAAGAGCCATCTGCAGGGGAGAGGGATCGTTGAGTGAGCTGTGAGCTGTCGCTGCAACAACGGACTGGGCCCCCTCGATCAAGGTCTCAATGTCAACATTCGTGAAAGCTGCAGGAATGAGTCCAACGACGGATAAGACTGAGAAGCGCCCACCTACGGAAGGATGGGTGATAACTGGTAGTGAGAGGTCTTGAGCGATGGCATGGAGTGCGCCGGCTCTATTTTCCGTGATAACGGCAGTGCGTTCACGCAGAAGTGACGGATGTCTCTTTTCAAGAGTCGGCAGCAGTGAGAGGAATTGACTTAAGGTCTCTGCCGTTCCTCCCGACTTGCTAACAATGAGCAGAAAAGCATCTTCCCATTGAATTGAGCCCATATGGTTCAGAGTGGTGGGATCCACATTGTCGAAAAAAAGGACCCTTTTGGTCCCACCCCCCACACTGCTTGTGAGCATCTCGGCCCCGAGAGAACTGCCACCAATTCCGAGAACAACAAGAGTCTGGGCTGAGTCTTGAATGCGCTGTTTCCAGAGTCGTGATGTACCGCATTGGTCCGCCATGTTGGCGATTTGGACAAATGCTGGAAGTGTGGCATCTGTTTTGGAACTAAGCTGTTCCCGGAGAGGCTCTAAACGTTGCCAGAGTATTTCAGTTTCCTGGGTTACTGTTTGACCATCTTCGCGAAAAAGAGAGTGTAGAAATGAGCCTGTGTCGATCTTCAATGCACTAAAACTGGCCATGGCTATCCAATATCGCTGGGAAGTCAATAAACACTATCCAGGATACACCGTTGATCGGTCCATGCAAACGTAACGTGGATAACAACCGAACGGATCATCCAGCCGTAACCAACGAGCAACCGATCTTTGGAACGCATATTTTGTGAAGATCACCCTTTTCTGGAAATGTGTTTGAGAGGGTTAAGCGGTTTGATTTTCCAACGAAGTTCAAAATGGAGTCTACTGGAAGCAACCCGGCCTGTCTTCCCGACATGGGCGATTATTTGGCCGGGTTTTACTGTCTGTCCTCGCTGAACGAGAATCTGCTTCGTATGCGCATATGCAGTCATGTAGGAGCCACCATGACGAATAATGATCAGGTGGCCATATCCTGGAAGCCCATCATCGGCATAAGAGACAACACCACCTGCGGCAGCACGAATCGGAGTTCCTTCTGGTGCGGAAATATCGATGCCGGAGTTCTTTTTGCTTCCTCTGGTCGTGAAGCGTTTGATCACCTTCTTGTGCCCAGGCAGTGGCCATATCCAACGTTTAGGGGCTTTTGCTTTCAGAATCCATGTATTATTCCGTTTCCACTTCTGCCGCTGCTTCTTAAGCTGTTCCGGAGACATGTTTCGTGGAGGAGTGCCAACTTTGCTTTTTGGTTTGACATTGGGGGCAGTCATCGGCCTGCGAGACGCTTTGCCACCAGAAGCTGTGGAAGGTTTTGACGAATTTGATGAAATTGTCTTGGTGTGACCGGACTGTAGAGTGCCATTGCCCTGTTGTTTTTTGTCCAATGATGCCGAATGGACCTTTGTGGTCCTATTATTTCCGGTCTTGCTGCTGTTGGTGCTTGAGGCGTTCGGTATTGGTTGAGAGGTGTAAACCGGGAAGCGGGCAGGATAAGGGAATGTGTTGCTATGAGATGCGGTTTTTGCTACATGTGTCGGCACCATTGATCTTCCTAGAGAAACAGTGCGTAACTTCTGCCCTACGACAAGTTGATCCGGGTTATGAATTCCATTCCAGGCTGCTAGATCTTCCAGTTCAATTTCATGCACAAAAGCGATAGCCCAGAGCGAATCTCCAGGTTGGACCAAATAGGTGCCAGTCTTTGAAGGCTGGATTCGTTGCGTCGTTGGTTCCAGCCCCCAGGCGAGGGGGGGGCCCTCGGCAACGCGTACCGGTGCTTTACCCATGCGCTGCCCACAACCGGTTGCAAGAAGGGCAACAGCCATCAAGAGCAGAAAGAAACCTGCGCCACGCTGGGAGAATGTGTGTGTAGTTAGTTGCATGACCGGGCTGTTATAGGGTTACAGAAGGTATTTAATGACGACAAAGCCCAGAATCACCATGACGGTCAGGACTGTCACAAGAAGATTCAAGTGCTCTTCCACGAGATTTCTCAGGCGATCTCCACCCCACTTTAGGAGTCCGGCTACCAGGAAGAACCGTGCACCTCGCGCCAGCAATGAGGTCAGAATAAACACACCGAAATCAGAGTGCATGGCTCCTGCAGTTATAGTGAACAGCTTGTAGGGTATGGGAGAGAAGGCTGCAATCCCGACAATCCACGCATCGTATTGATTGAAAAGCTCTGAAAGGTGCGCATACTTCTCGGCAGCACCATAGAATTCAATGATCGGTTCTCCGATCCACTGCCAAAACTGATAGCCGATAAGATAACCTAAGGCTCCACCAATCACAGATCCGACTGTGCACCATGCGGCATATACCAAACCTTTGGCAGGAACGGCAAGCACCATGGGGATCAACAGAAGATCAGGTGGTATGGGAAAGAAGGATGACTCTGCCATTGCTATGATAAAGAGCGCAGGCAAGGCCTGGGGTGAAGCTGCCCATTTCATGGTCCAGTCATAGAGTCGTCTCAGCATCGTGCTTCCTCCCATCCCTGCGCTCCGATTAGTGGAACAAAACGGCAATCTCCCAGAACTTCACGTGTTGTTTTGCCACCCTGTGACGTGATTCTGACAAGGGACTGGGATTCACGGTCCCCTTCAGGGATCACCAATAAACCACCAATAGCCAGTTGTTCCGCCAGCCTTCCCGGGGCTACTGGAGCGCCGGCAGTAACGATGATCCTGTCAAATAGTCTATCATCAGGCCAACCTATCGTTCCGTCACCAACGTGATGGACCACATTGTCACATCCCAATTCGAATAGGCGCCGCCGTGCACTCATTGCGAGGGATTCATGACGCTCGATCGTATACACCCTGTGGGCAAGGCGGGAGAGAATTGCCGTCTGATAGCCGGACCCTGTCCCAATTTCCAGAATCTCCTCTTCACCGTTCAACTGAAGAGCCTGGCTCATTTGGGCAACGATAGAAGGTTGAGAGAGGGTCTGACTCTCTCCAATGGGAAGAGAACAGTTGATATAGGCTCGTCCAGCCAGTGCTTCGTCGACAAAGAAGTGGCGAGGAATTTCCCGCATTACCTCAAGGACTTCTTCATCATAGATCCCATGTTCTTGAATCAATTCGTTGATCATGCGATCCCGTGACCTATCAGAGACGAGCCCATGTTCTAACGTATTGGCGAGAGAGTCGTTTGACTGTGGAGTCTGTGTTTCCGGGGCATTTAGAGTGAATGGTGACTGTTCCTGCTGTTTGCTCTCTTTTTCCTGGCTCTCTTCAGGCTGTGATTCCGGGACAATCAAAGCGGTATGAAATGGGATTTCCGATGCCTGATTATCAACTCGTTTAGATGTTGGAGTCGTAGGTTCTGTCCACGAGGAGGCCTGGTTCTGTCGTTTGCCAGCATAAGGTGCGTGTTTTGCTTTTGGAGCACAACTCTCCCAACGCTCTTTTGGGGTTTCACTCGGGACACTGTGGTGCCTTTGTGGTTTACTCGTCTCTGAGTGCCATGTTGTGTTTTCCCTGCCGGCACTACTATTCGTTTCACGAGCAGCGGGGTGCATATCACGTTTGATCGGATGTTTGCGTCTTGTCGCTTGCTTATTGTGATTATAGAGATGTTCAGTATTGTGGCTTGTTCTATGTATGGAGTGTTTCGGTTCTTTGTGTGGGGACTCCGCCCTATCTCTATTGGGAGGAGAGTTGACATGTTGGGTAGCATAGGCCGATGGCTGAGAAGTTGATCGTACTGTCCGTTTCCCTTCCATAAGGATTGACGGCCAGTGTTTGAGCCTCTCAAGTGCGCCAATAGCATTGATCATCATAGGATCTAGAGCTGTCAAGGAGATCCCACCGGATGCTACCACAGTATGGTCCATTGGTAACGCTTGGTGGGAATTATGGCCAGGAAGAGGGACCTCATCATGCCAGAAACTACCTTCACGCCGATCATGGTTGGTATGATGTCCCACATGGGTCCTCTTTCCTGTTCTCGTAAGAGTCAGAGGGGAATCATCCAGCGACGCATTTCGTGAAACGACAGAATTCAACGCAACACCTCGAGGAAGTGGCCTGTAGCGCCACTGACTGATGACGCGCTCCGCCATATCAGCAAGAATGTGCGATGCATGTTCTATGGAATTGAGGGCTGAAGGCGATGTTTCTGTTGAGTGGTGTTCATCAGACGCCAAAGAGAGCGAAAGAGAGGGAATACCTCGGCGGGTGCTTTCCCAGATGGCTTGTAACCAGGGGTGAGTATGGAGATCATCAGCAAGCAGCGCTTTTGAACTTGGGATGAGAATGGTGAGGGTCGGTGAGCTTTGTCGAAACAGTTCGAGTGTAACAGAGAGTGCTTGTCGAGGTTGGCCTACGATTCTGTAGCGGTCCTGCCCAACGGTTTCCAAGTGCCCTGGAGTGTTGGAAACGTCTTGCACATTCCCATGAGAAAGAATCTCCAACGTCGCAACAGGAGCCATGCGGCTAAGAGTCATTATAATTGGTTCCATCGGAACCGTCTGCTCGGAACTTTCGTAACACAGAAGAAACCACATCATAGTATCTGCTCTCCAACCATCCATTGTTTCGTTGTGTGGTATACAACGTTTTTGAGGGGCTGTCGGGATCGTGACGCTAGCCGCATAGATCACCGTGCAGCTCCTCAAGCGTATTCATGTCGAAAACAGTTCCATCTCATTGAGAATATGGAGCTCATGAGAGAAAACACACATCACTTAACCCGTGAGTGGATTTCCGACATCTGCGTCATCAATCGACGCGTATTTGCAATTGCAATTATCAAACCACTCAGTGTGATTCGAGTGTGATTGGTTCAATCAGAGAGAAGAGGAGCGCTTGAGGGTGTCACGTAGTTGCATGAGATCGATACGAATACTGTCGATAAATGCACGCTCATCAGAGGATTTTGGAGAGTGATTGGAAGCAGGGGATAGGGCAGGTGAAGGAGAGTCTTCCGGTTGAGAAGAGCGTAGGTCTTTTTGTGGAGGTGATTTGCGACTGTTCTCACGTAGATATTTCTGAGCACCACTGACCGTAAATCGCCGTTCATAAAGAAGATGTCGGATTTCCAAAAGGATATGGACATCTCTGCTTTGGTAGAAACGCCTGTTTCCAGAGCGTTTAACGGGTTTAACCTGGGGGAATTTCTTTTCCCAATACCGAAGAACATGGGCAGCAACATCGACAATCTCTGCAACTTCACTGATGCTGAAGTAGAGTTTATCGGGAAGTGGAATCTTCGGTGTTTGCATGCAGGGGCCAAATGTCTGTTATGAAGCAGCCTGTCACCGGGTTCGTTACCGGCAACAGGCTACCCATATCATCTTCCGAGATCAAAAAAAGCTGAAAATGAGAGCCCAATCAAAGACGAATGTATCCTTAAGGAGTTTTCTGAGAGATCGTAGACTCAGGCATCATCTTGGGGCGCACATTCAACCATCTTGATTTATGCCTTGCCGTTGACTTTGTTACGTAGGATCTGGCTCGGTTTGAAAGTCAAGACTTTTCTAGGAGTAATTTCGATCTCTTCTCCAGTTCGTGGATTACGCCCGGGACGGGATCCTTTCTGGCGGATATTAAAGTTTCCAAAACCGGAAAGCTTGACCGACTCAGTGCGTTCCAGAGCCTCACGAATGATCTCCAGAACTGTATTGACAAGATCGGAGGATTCCTTTTTAGAGAGACCCATCCGTTGGTAAACCGCATCGATGATATCAGCCTTAGTCATCGTTACTCTATCCTTAGCTTTGGGTAATGGTCGTTATTTATTCATGTTTACAAAAGGATACGGGTGATCTGATGTCGTGTCAACGGCTCTACGGGTTATCCACGAAGAATTGCATCAAATCGTTTTTCCATGGTTGCAACAATCCTGTCGGACTGTGACTGAGATTCTGCATCAGTAAGGGTGCGATCACTCGCCTGGAGCGTGATACCAAGCG
The DNA here is from genome assembly GCA_015231265.1 of Magnetococcales bacterium. Classification (GTDB taxonomy): domain Bacteria; phylum Pseudomonadota; class Magnetococcia; order Magnetococcales; family JADGBX01; genus JADGBX01. The sequence goes on from JADGBX010000056.1 coordinate 12,065, forward strand.
CCAGACTTTTTTTGCCTTCCGGAACATGCTCCCCGGTATAGACGTCAAACAGGCGGACATCACGAATGAGCTTGGAATCAGCAGCTTTTCTAATCGCATCAAGAACATCCTGTACAGGATGTGTCTCGTCAACGATGAAAGCGAAATCTCGCTCTACAGCAGGAAATTTGCTAACCAGATCATCATTCGTCCGTTTTCTCGGAGCAGCGAGGAGTGCAGGAACACTCAATTCCATCAAGAGTGCAGGGTGTGTGAGACCTAGCGCTTCCTGGTGTTCTGGATGAAGTTCGCCGATCCAGCCTACAGATTCCGGGGTGTTGCGCAGTGAGAGTGTTGCTTTTCTTCCCGGATGGAGAAAATCGGGTCCTTCTGCCGTGATCCGGGCCTGACGGATGCCCAATCCATCGAGAAGATGTTCAAGATCCCCTTTGAGATCGAAAAAGTCAGCAATTCGTTGGGAAGTGTGCCACGCTCGAGCATCGATCGGACCGTAGCAGAGTGCAGCAATTCTTCCCGGTTCAATGATATTCATCGCAGTGTCGGCATGGAAAACGCTGCCCACTTCAAAGAGACGGACAGAACCATTACCCCGTGAAACATTGCGCTGTAGAGCTTGTAGTAGACCGGCAACCAATGTCGTCCTCATCACGGCGAGATCTTCGGAGATGGGATTCTGAAGTGCAACCGGTATTCTATCAGGATCATAGATGCTCTGAGCCGTTGCATCGATGAAGGCGTAGTTAACCGCTTCAAAATAACCGAGTCCTGCCAGAATGGTTTGCGTCTTCTGCTCCAGGATCGCCACCCTATCCACTTCAGGAACGGAGATAGCACCTGTTGGCAAAACCGACGGAACGGCGTCATACCCATAGAGGCGCACGATCTCTTCGATGAGATCTTCTTCCCGTTTCAAGTCGTGACGATGGGAGGGCGGTTGAAACCAGACTGCGCCTTCGAGGCCAGGGGCATCACTCGATACTTCCGTTCGCTCACAACCGAGGCGTTCAAGCATGCTATGGCTCTTCTCATCACTGAGAGAGATGCCGTTCTTTTCATTGGCCCGTTGGGTGCGGAAAGGAACAGGGGCGGGCTGTGACCAGGTTCCGGCATCTTCAAGGATGACCGGACCGGCTGTACCACCCGCCAGTTCCAGAATCAACCGTGTCGCTCGATCCAGAGCCGTGATGATTCCTTCAGGGTCAGTGCCACGTTCGAAACGGTAACGGGAGTCACTAATGATGCTTAAGGCGCGCCCTGTGCGTGCGGTGCGAACAGGCTCAAAATAGGCCGATTCCAGGAATATGGTTGTGGTGCTCTCAATAACACCGCTCTCCTCACCGCCCATGATTCCAGCCAGAGCCAGAGATCGTGTCTGATCAGCAATCAGCGTCATCGAATCTGTAAGGGTGCGCTCCACTTCATCGAGAGTCGTCAGTGTTTCACCACGGTTTGCCCGACGGACCACAATGGGGGGTGCCAGCTTTTCCAGATCGAAGGCGTGCAACGGCTGATTGAGATCCATTAGGATATAGTTCGTAATATCAACAATATTGTTGATGCTGCGCAGTCCGATATCCTCTAGACGACGCACCAGCCAGTCAGGGCTGGGACCGATGCGAACACTCTCGATAACCCGACCAGCGTATCGTGGGCATCCCGCGCGATCCTCAATGACTACCGAAACAGGATGCCGATCAGCGACAGTGGGATCAACTGTCACGTCACTCTCAAGAGGTCGAAGCGCCTCGCCGGTCACCGCGGCAAGATCACGAGCGATGCCTCGGACACCAAGGCAGTCGCCACGGTTTGGTGTCATGTCCACTTCAAAGAGCCAATCATTGCGGGAGAGAATCTCCGTGATCGGGGCTCCGACTGGAGTCTCTTGCGGCAGGATTAGGATACCATCCGCCGTTTCGGTCATTCCGAGCTCTTTTGTGGAACAGAGCATACCCTCAGAGACCTGACCGCGGATTTTGCCTTTTTTGATCTTCATGCCGTTGGGAAGTTGAGCACCGACGGTGGCGACGGCAACAGTATCGCCTGCTTTATGGTTCGTGGCGCCACAGACAATGGTTAGAGGTTCCACCTCTGCGTCAACACGGACGGAACAGACAGTTAATCGATCGGCATCAGGATGCTTATCCACCGATTCGAGTACACCACTCCTGACCTTTTCAAGACCAGCAGCAAGATCATCCATGCTCTCTAATTCCAGACCGGACATAGTGAGGCGGTCACCAATCTCAGTTGGTGTCAGACGGGTCGTCAGGTGATCGCGCAACCAACTGTCTGTGAATTTCATGCTCCAAGACTCCAAAATCCGTTCGAACTCGCACAGAGTGTGAGGATCGGAAAGCGTTCAATGCCTATGCAAAACAACTGTATTGAAACAGTTACCGAACAGCATGTCGATTGAGAAAGCGGGTATCGTTTTCAAAGAAAGTGCGTAGATCGTTGATGCCGTACTTGAGCATTGCCAACCGTTCGACTCCCATGCCGAAGGCAAATCCCGAGTAACGCTCCGTATCGATCTTCACATTGGAGAGCACAACTGGGTGAATCATGCCGCAACCAAGCACTTCCAGCCAGCCGTTGCCTTTGCACACTCGGCACCCTTTTCCATCGCAGAAAAGACAGCCCATATCCACTTCAGCAGAGGGCTCGGTGAAGGGAAAAAAGGAGGGGCGGAAGCGAACAGGGAGATCGCGCTCGAAGAAGCGAATCAGAAACGCTTCAAGTAGTCCTTTGAGCTGTCCAAAGTGGACGCCTTCATCGACCATGAACCCCTCCACCTGATGAAACATGGGAGTATGGGTGATGTCGGAGTCGCAGCGAAACACCTTGCCAGGGGCAATGACGCGTAGCGGGGGTTCCCTCTCTTCCATGGCGTGAATCTGAACCGGAGAGGTGTGGGTTCTGAGTACTCGACGGGGTTGATTATCGGTCTGGGGCAGATAGAAGGTGTCGTGCATCTCCCTGGCGGGATGGTCAGCAGGGATGTTCAGTGCTTCGAAGTTGTACCAATCAGTCTCGATTTCCGGACCGGATGCTACTTCGAATCCCATACCAAGAAAGACACTGTTGATCTCATTCAATGCACGCGTGATGGGATGGATACCGCCCGCAGGTCGGCTCCTCCCTGAAAGGGTAACATCCAGACGTTCTGCCGCAAGACGAGCGTTCAGTTCCTCATTTTTTAGAACACTCTGA
>JADGBX010000057.1 GCA_015231265.1 Magnetococcales bacterium
CGCCAGGGTGACAACCACCAGCACGACGAGCAGTGTTTTTTTAGAGACGAGAGAGTGCCGTAGATCAAGCCGGAAAGGAGAGAGAACCGCTTTAAGAGCCCCTTTCCAAGCTGCTGCATCGCTGCCAGAGTAAGGCTTATTTCGTCAGTCGGAATTGCAATGTGCAGAATTGTGCTAGCTAATCGTTCGATCTCATCGAACAGAGTGCTCTCTTTTTGATGATAAGCTTGGCACATATCATCACCGTCATCAGTGATTCGCTCGATAGGTGTCCTCTGTTTGATCTGTTTTCTTGACTCTTTGATGGCGTTTAGAGTGGACACAACCGTCTGTCTGATCTCAATGATTGTTTCTGATATTTCCCTCCTTTTCTTGCGTTCGCTATCAAGATTGTCTTTCAAGCGCTCATAGTCAGATTGAAGTGTCGTAATCACTTGGTCGAGGCGTTGAGATTTGTCGATGAGTTGACGTAGCTCTTCTTCATTGATACGTAGTTGTGATTCGAGAAAGGATGATCTTTCATAGAGCCTCGACCTTCTCTTCTTCTCACTCGCAATAGAGACGCGTGTTTCCTGAAGCCTTCTCTCATAGTAGTCCTTGCATTTGAGCCAGGTGAACAGATCCGTTTCCGTCGGGTTGTCGGGGCAGGTTTGTGACTGCGCATTGGTGCTGAATACTAGAAACAGAATAAATGTGAGTAACGATCGTGTCATGACACGGCCTGAATGGTTGTACGCAGTGGCGAATGCTGGCTGATGGAGGTCATGTGATTCTGTTGATCTGTTGTTCGTAGGTCTGTAGCTTTGAGTAGAGTGTTCTCAGCTTCTGCTGTGCATCTCTTATGCCCTCTTGTTGTCTGTGATGCCGGGCGAACTGCTTCAGCTCTTCAAGCTCGGCATACTCTCTCTCCAAGACACTCTTTTCTTCGGAAATCTCTTGTTTAATCTGTGCAATTTCCAGAACAGTTTGTCTTCGAGTCGTTTCGCTGTTTCTTATCTTTTTGCGATAGTAGGCGACCTCCTGTTCGACTGTTTGCATCCTGTGTTGAAAAGAGGAGATTTTATTGTCTAATTCTCTGTTTTTGCTTTGTAATAACTGTAGGCTCTGATCCATGTTCTGCTGTTCTACAGCGAGTTTGATCTGGCTGACTTGGATTGAACGTGCAACCAGACCACCTATGAGCGCGCCTATCCCTGCCCCAATGAGGGTGCTTTTTGTATCACGGCCAAGCATTTGTCCAACGGCTGCACCAGCAACTGCTCCACCGCCGATGGATTGAGAATAGAGTCCAGATTGTTGGGATGATGTACAACCTGTAAGCAGAAGAAGCGACGGGAGAGTAATTGCAATTATGAATTTAGTGTAAGGAGTAAAGAAGGCGCGGAGCATGATGTTGTGGCCCGTGTTTATTAGAGATTGTATAGGTGGATGCAACTTAAGTTATTTTACAGATAATGGAATGATTCTGCAAATTATTTGATTGATAGGGGTGGGCTAGTCTATGGTTGGGGGGTGTCTTCAGGTGCGATACGTGGCGTTTCTGGGTCGTGAAGAGATGTTGCAAGTTGTTCTTGTATCTGTAGGCGTGCCAGCTTATCAACACACGAAATCGTATGAAGGAGGGAAGAGGGCAGTCTATGATGTTTTCTTCTTCGAACCAGCGTTCTCAATTCAGATAAGGCACACCTTCTCTCGCAGCTCCCTGGAGAGGACGCGGCTGTTCTCCGAGTAGTCGATGGGCATATCGATCAGATGAACACCCGGGGCATTGATGCACTGGGCCAACAGGGGTTTGAACCCCTCGGCCGAGGTCACCCGGTGGCCCGAGGCACCGTAACTCTCCGCATAGCGCACGAAGTCGGGGTTGTCGTAGTCCAGCCCGAAGTTCTGAAAACCCATGTCGGCCTGCTTCCACTTGATCATGCCGTAGGCGCTGTCGTTCAAGACGATCACCACCAGATCGAGCTTGAGGCGGACGGCGGTCTCCAGCTCCTGGGAGTTCATCATGAATCCACCATCGCCGCAGACGGCGACCACGGTGCGCTCGGGCGCGGTCAACTTGGCGCCGATCGCCTGGGGAAGTCCCGCCCCCATGGTGGCCAGGGCGTTGTCGAGCAAGACCGTATTGCGACGATAGGCGGGGTAGTTGCGGGCGACCCAGATCTTATACATGCCGTTGTCCAGGGTCAGAACGCCGTCGTCGGGAATTGCCGTCCGCAGATCGTGAACGAACCGCTGCGGCGTGATGGGAAAGCCGGCGCTGTCGCTCTTGGCGGTGATCTGGGCCAAGGTGTCGCTGCGGCTGCGGTGGTAGTAGCTGAAATCCCAGGCAGGGGAGGGGGTGATGCGTTGGGTCAGCGCTTCCAGGCTGGCGGAGATGTCGCCCACCACCTCCAGTGAGGGGGCGTAGACGTCGTCGATGACAGCGCTGTAGAAGTTGACGTGAATCACCCGCGCCGTGCCGTGATGGCCCAGGATGGCCGGTGGCTTTTCGGTGACGTCGTGGCCGATGGTGATGATCAGATCGGCCCGATCGATGGCGCAGTGCACGTAGTCGTTGGCGGTAAGCGCGGCGGTACCGAGGAACCGTTCATCCCGCTCGTCGAGAACCCCTTTGCCCATCTGGGTGGTGAAGAATGGGATGCCCGTGTGCTGGACAAACGCCTGGAGGCTGTCGGAGATCCGCTTGCGATTGGCGCCGGAGGCGATCATCAGAAGGGGGCGTTTCGCTTCGGTCAGCATGCGTACCGCGCCGTTGATGGTGCTGCTGTCCGGAGCCGGACGGCGCACATTGCCTTCAGGAATCACCGTCGCCGACGTGCTCTCCCGGGCGATATCCTCCGGCAGTTCCAGATGGACGGCACCGGGGCGCTCCTCCTCGGCGCACTTGAACGCCTGCCGCACCATGGAGGGGATGCGATCTCCGGATGGAATCGACTCCGCCATCTTGGTGACCGGTTTCAGAGCCGAGACCACATCCAGGATCTGAAACTGCCCCTGCTTGCTCCGTTTGACCGGCTTCTGGCCGGTGATCGCCACCAGCGGCATACCGCCCAACTGGGCAAATGCGATGCCGGTGAGAAGATTGGTCGCTCCCGGTCCCAGAGTCGTCATCACCACGCCCGCTTCACCGGTGAGACGCCCTTGGGTGGCGGCCATGAAGGCGGCGGCCTGTTCATGGCGGGTAAGGACCAGATCGATGGAGGAGCCGCGCAGGGACTCCAGAAGATCCAGATTCTCCTCACCGGGTACGGCGTAGATTCTCTTCACTCCCTCTGCCTCCAGGCAGGAGACGAAGAGGTCGGAGGCTTTCCGGTTGGGTGCGGCGTCGGTCATGGGGATCTCCCGATAGCAGAGTTGTGCTCGATGTGGTGGAGGCCGACCGCCGTTTCGAGCACGGGGGAGGCGCCTGTTTCAATGGTGGCTGCGTCTTCGACGGCTACTCCAACGTTCGTCCCGATTTCAGCAGCTCCGTGAAGGCGGAGGCGGTGAGCGGTTTGCTGAAGTAGTAGCCCTGAATGACATGACAGCGGTGTTCGCGGAGATAGCCGAGCTGCTCCCGAGTCTCCACCCCTTCGGCGACCACCTTGAGCTGAAGATCGGAGGCCATGGAGATGATGGCGGAGGCGATGGCGGCGTCGTTGCTGTTGCCGGGAACGTCGCGGATGAATGAGCGGTCGATTTTCAGGGTCTGAATCGGAAACTTCTTCAGCACGCTGAGCGAGGAGTAGCCGGTGCCGAAGTCGTCGATGGCCAGACGCAGCCCCATCTGCCGCAGCGCATCCAGGGTCTCGATCGCTTTGTCCACGTCGTCCATCACCATGCTCTCGGTGATCTCCAGCTCCAGATGCGTCGGATCGAGCCCGGTTCTCTCCAGCACGTCGCTCACCATGTGGATCAGACCGTTGCGATCGACGAACTGGCGCGGTGAGAGATTCACCGCCACGCGAAGGTGGTCGTAGCCGGCATCGATCCAGGTTTTGGTGTGGAGACATGACTTCTCCAGGATCACCGCTCCCACCTCGTCGATCAACCCGGTCTCCTCGGCCACCGGGATGAACTCTGCCGGTGAGACCAGATCCCCGTCGGCACGCTGCCAGCGGGCAAGCGCCTCCATGCTGGTCATGCGGCCTGTCGCGATATCCACCTTGGGCTGGAAGTAGGGGAGGAACTCGTCCTGCTCCAGCGCCGCGCGAATCGACTTCTCCATGGAGATGCGTTTGACGGCAGCTTCGTTCATCTCCCGGGTGAAGAAGCGGAAGGTGGAGCGCCCTGCCTCCTTGGCTTCGTACATGGCGCTGTCGGCGTTCTTGAGTAGCTCCTCCATGCCTGTGGCGTCCTGGGGGAAGACGGTGATGCCGATGCTGCCGGAGACCGTTGCCTCTCCCTCCGGCAGGGAGAAGGGCTTCTCCAGCTCCTCCAGAATCCTCCGGGCCACCAGTTCGATGTAACAGGAGTGGGTCAGCTCCGGCAGGATGATGGTGAACTCATCGCCACCCAGGCGGGCGACGGTGTCGGTTTCGCGAACGCAGCGGCGGATGCGATTGGCCGCTTCCACCAGCAGGGCATCCCCCGCCTTGTGGCCCATGGTGTCGTTGACCAGCTTGAAGCGGTCCAGATCGATGAACATCACCACCACTTCCCGACCGTAGCGGGAGGAGATCGCCAGGGTCTGGTTGAGCCGATCCTGGAACAGCGCCCGGTTGGGAATGCCGGTGAGATCGTCGATCTCCGCCTTCACCTTGAGCTTATCCTCCAGTGAGCGGCGTTCGATCAGGCCCACCAGGGTATTGGAGACCGCACCGAGAAACTCCTGCTCCTCCTGCGAGGGGGTGTGCCCTTCCGGAACATAGAGATTGAGCACGCCCAGGCAGCTGTCCCGCGCCAGAATCGGCACGCAGAAGTGGCCGTGGGGCTCGATACCATCCGGCAGGATGGTGTGGTTGTGATCCACATGATCGGCAAAGATCATCTCGCCACGGGCAAAGGATTGACCGCAGAGACACTCGCCGGAGGGGACGCGGGAGCAGGTGGTGACGTGGGACTCGGAGAATCCGTGGTGGGCGGAGAGAATCAGCTCTCCCACCTCTTTGTCATAGAGAAAGATCGACCCCTTGGGAAAGAGCTTGAACCAGGAGACGGTGAAGATGATCTCCAGGGCGACCTGAAGCTGCTCCTGGAGCGTCATGGGGTCCAGGGCGGTCTCTAGAAGTCGGCTGATGGCCAGTTGCGCTTCGTACGCTTTTTCGTTCTTGAACTCCACCCGGCGCCGCTCCGCCATCTCGGTCTCCAGGAGGTCGTTCTTCTGCCGAACCTCCTCCTCCTGGTTGCGGGCCTGCTCCAGAAGCAACTGGGTGTTGCGGGCGCTGTTGATGTTCTCCAGCCCCAGAGCGATTACCGGCCGGATCTCCTGGATCAGCTCTTGCTGACGGGTGGAGAACGGTTGGAAGGAGGCAACCTCGATCAGCGCCAGAACGCGGCCCTGAAAGCTCACCGGCAGAATCGCCAGAGAGGTGGGTGGCGCGGCGCCGGTGCCGGAGGCGATGTGGGTGTAGCTCTCGGGAACATCTTCCAGAAACAGGCTTTTGTTGTTCTGGGCGGTATACCCCACCAGCCCCTCTCCCATGGCGTAGACGGCACCAAGCTCTTTGTTGGAGCCGCCGTAGGTGCCGCGTGGGAAGTAGGCGCCGCTCATCTCGTCGTAGAGATAGAAGACACCGATTCCGCCGCTCAACAGAGGGGTGAGAAGATCGATGATGCGCTGGGCGATGGTGTGGGGTTCGTTGCTGCTGTGCATCATCTCCGAGATGATGGCGGCGTTCACTTTGACCCAGTACTGGTTCTCCATGCTTTCAGCCATCTGGTTGAAGCGGTCTCCCAGCAGGCCGATCTCGTCGTTGCTGTCGATGGTGACGCGCGTGCTCAACTTGCCCTTGGACATCTTTTCGACGGCCGTGGAGAGGGTGGAGATAGTTTGGGCGATGTGGCGACCGAAGCTCCAGGCGATGATCGCCAAGACAAACAAGAGAAACAATGCATTGAAAAGGATGATCGCCTGGGAGTTGTTCTGGTGTTGATTGGTGTGCTCTCGGGAGAGGCCGATCAGAATAGATCCCAGGAAACGCTTCTCCCGGTCGCGTAGGGAGAGGAAGGCGATATCCATGCTGTTGTGGACGGTCTTGCCGTCGAAATGGGTCGATCTCTCCTCGTTACGCATGCGGGCCAGCGTCTCCTCCGCTGGCATGATGGTGTCCATCGTCGGAGATGTGGCGTCGTGGATGCGCCCTTTGTAGAAGAGGGCCAGATGGAGACTGCTGCTGCCCTTGAGCTTGCTGAGGAAGGCGGCATTGAGCCGAACTCCGGTGATAAGCGCACCACCCAGAACCGGCTCCGCCCCATCATCGTGAAACACCGGACTGCGGGAGACCAGCATCAGGGCGTCATCGATCACCATCAGCGAGGAGTCGGAGGTCTGAGTGCGCAGAACCGATCCGAGCAGCTCTTTCGAGACGGCGAAATCGTAGCGCAGCAGGTCGTCATTGTAGGCCAGACCCAGGCCATCCTTGTCGGTGACGATCATCAGCTCCGCCGGGGTGCGGGAGAAGAAGTCCTGGACAACCTTGTTGATCGACTCCCGCTCGCCACCGAAATTCACATAGTAGTAGATGCTCTCGGTGAGAGAGCCGTCGGCGGCGATAAGCTGGTTGGCCTCCAGCAGAGTGCGATCCAGATTCTTGAAGGTGCTGGAGATGAAGCTCAGGCTGTTGCTCAGTTCACGACTGGCCATATAGTCGTGGTTCTGCCGCTGCTCCCGCCAGAACAGAAACACCATGGCCACAACGGCAATCAGCGTCGGTACCAGAGTGAGAAACAGAAGTTTATTGCGAATGCTGAACATGGAGTCAGTCGTCGCCGTTTAGAATTCCATACGGAATCCTGGTGTGGGTCGGTTCGAATATCATCGGTTCAGGGTGCCAGAAATTGGGATGGAATCAAATGACTTTCGGCAAGTATCCCATGGGCTCTCGGGCTCCGTAGAAAGTCGATCAGCCGTTTTTCGTCGGCATCCGCCGGGCCAAGCGTCAACAGGGAGATGGGGCGGTAGAAGGGATAACCTCTCTTGATCGCCCTCTGGTCGAGAGGGTCGATGCCGTCGATGGTCAGGCGGTTCATCCGCTTGGCATCATGGAGCACCGTGCCCAGATGTCCCACCGCGCCCGGTAGTTTCGAGACGGTGGTGATCATCTTAAGAAACTTGTGCACGAACAGGTCCGGCTGCCACTGGTCCAGGCTGGGGAGAATCGTCTTCCAGTGGCCGGGACGCAGAGCGCAGTGGGGGCGCATCACCACCACCACCTTGAGATCCGGCCCGCCCAGCATCTTCCAGTTGTCGATGCGACCGGCGAAGAGATCCCGTGCCTGTTGCGTGGTGATCGATGTGACCGGATTGCGCGGATGGGTGATCACCATCAGCGGCTCCTGCGCTACCTGATGCACCACACCACCCCCCATGCCCTGCAATTCCGACGCGTGCAGAGGGCAGCATATGGCGCCAACGCCGCCGCGTTTTGCCTGTTCAATCCCGTTGTCGCAGCCACCGGCCATGGAGAAATCAACCGGTCGACCCACAGCCGCTTCCAGGCTCTTCTCATGGCCCTTGAGTGTCAGGAAAAGGGCGTGGGTTCCTCGGATGGTGAACGGCGCGCTCTCTTCTGTTTGCTCTGCCCGGGCGCCGGAGGTGCAGAGGAGCAGTACAGCCAGAACAAGAGGGAGTAACCGGCGGATCAAACGGTGTGTTTTCATGGTTATGACAGGTGGTGCGACTGTTGTTGATGATCCGATAGTATTATTCATTGGAACGATTATGGGTGGATTGGGTCTCATTGCAAAGCTTTTTGCGTCGTCAACATCCGTGACGTATATGGGAGAGTGGTTGTTATATGTCTGAATATACGTGTAATTCTCTCGGGGTGTGTGACGTTGACGATGGCGTGAATCCATGTCAAAACGGTTGGGGCGACGGGGTTGCTTCCGTCAAACGTCCCAAGGGAGGGCTGACTTGGGAGTATTTGTGCCACTGAGCATGATTCGCATTCAGCCCGTTGGACGCGTATGATTTATAGAGAGATATTTTCGGGTTTCGTCACACAATTGTCGCAAACTGTCTGGACTCGGTCGCCACGGAGCGTTACAGTGGCAATTTTTGCAGTATTGGGCCTCTGCCATTGCGCGGCAGGTTAATGGCCATATTCCTGAACAAGGAGGTAAATAACGTGTCAGATCAAAGCAACGAAATGGGAGAGGCCTATTGGAAGGCCAACCTCAAGCTGATGACGATGTGTTTGATCGTCTGGTTTGTGGTCTCCTACGGTTTCGGCATCCTCTTGGTGGATGTGTTGAATGCCATCGAATTTGGCGGTTTCAAGCTGGGATTCTGGTTTGCTCAGCAGGGGTCCATCTACACCTTCGTGATCCTGATCTTTTTCTATGCCCGCCAGATGAACAAGTTGGACCGTAAGTTCAACGTCCACGAAGAGTGAGGGTTGAGTAATCATGGATCTTCAAACCATGACCTACATTATTGTGGGTCTCAGTTTCGCGCTATACATCGGTATTGCCATCTGGTCTCGTGCCAGCAGTACCGGTGAGTTCTACGTCGCAGGTAAGGGTGTTCACCCCATCGCCAACGGCATGGCCACTGCCGCTGACTGGATGTCCGCGGCGTCATTCATCTCCATGGCCGGTCTCATCGCCTTTCTCGGTTATGGTGGTTCCGTCTATCTCATGGGTTGGACCGGCGGCTACGTGCTTCTGGCCACCCTGCTCGCCCCCTACCTGCGGAAGTATGGTAAGTTCACGGTGCCCGAATTCATCGGTGGCCGTTACTACTCCAAATCCGCCAGTCTGGTGGCGATCATCTGCTTGATCTTCATCTCCTTCACCTATGTGGCAGGTCAGATGCGCGGTGTCGGCATCGTCTTCTCTCGCTTCCTGGAGGTGGACATCCTCACCGGTCTGATCGTCGGTATGGGCGTGGTCTTCATCTACGCCGTGCTCGGTGGCATGAAGGGCATCACCTACACCCAGGTCGCCCAGTACTGCGTTCTGATCTTCGCCTACACGGTGCCTGCAGTGTTCATCGCCATGCAGCTCACCGGCAACCCTCTGCCGCAGATCGCCTTCGGCAGCCAGCTCAGTGACGGATCCGGCCTCATGTTGGAGCGTCTCAATCAGGTGGTTATGGATCTCGGCTTTACCGAGTATACCAAGGGGACGAAGAGCACCATCGACGTCTTCTTCATCACACTGGCCTTGATGGTCGGTACCGCGGGTCTCCCCCACGTGATCGTTCGTTTCTTCACCGTGCCCAAAGTGCGTGATGCTCGCTCTTCTGCGGGTTGGGCGCTGGTCTTCATCGCTCTGCTCTACACCACGGCTCCGGCTGTGGGTGCCATGGCTCGCTACAATCTGGTCCAGACGGTCCAGATCGGCCAGGTTGGTGATCCCGCCGGTAACCTCGAAGTGGAGAGCCGGCCTGACTGGATGAAGCGTTGGGAACCCACCAAGCTGCTCCAGTTTGAAGATAAGAACAACGACGGTCGTATCCAGTTCTACAACGACAAGAACCCCACCTTCGCCAAAATGGCCGAGGAGGAGTATGGCTGGAAAGGCAACGAGCTGAAAGTTGACCGTGACATCATGGTGCTGGCCAATCCAGAGATTGCCGGACTGCCCGACTGGGTGATCGCTCTGGTGGCGGCCGGTGGTATCGCTGCGGCCCTCTCCACGGCGGCCGGTCTGCTGCTGGTGATCTCCGCTGCGATCTCTCATGACCTGCTGAAGGGGATTCTCACCCCCAACATCTCCGAACGTTCGGAGCTGATGGCAGGACGTATCGCCGCAGCCGGTGCCATCTGTATCGCCGGTTATCTGGGGTACAATCCACCGGGATTCGTTGCCCAGGTGGTCGCCTTTGCCTTCGGTCTGGCGGCCTCCTCGCTCTTCCCGGCTATTCTCATGGGTATCTTCTCCAAGCGGGTCAACCGTGAGGGTGCCATCGCCGGCATGCTCGTCGGTCTGGTCTTCACCATGGGATACATCATCTACTTCAAGGGTGTCTTCATTGAGCCCATGGCTGCCAACAAGCCCGAGAATTGGTTCATGGGGATCTCCCCCGAGGGCATCGGCAGCATCGGGATGATGCTCAACTTCGCCACCGCCTTCTTGATCTCCAGCATCACCAAGGCGCCTCCGGTTGAAGTTCAGGAGCTGGTGGACGACATCCGTGTTCCTCGTGGATCAGGCGCTGCCCAGAGCCACTGAGTACACACTGTTTGAAGGTAAAACGGACCCTGTGTCATGCGGGGTCCGTTTTTTTTTGTCTTATGGGCGTGTTTTTTCTGATAATCGGAGGGATATTTAATACACTGCTTTCTGGCCCGGATGTCATGGGTCGCCATGTTTGTGCTGCATGGTGATGGTGGTCTCACTCCAATAGAGTGTCGGAGCTTTTGGTTCATGGAAATAGAACTTATTGAAATATTGGAATTTCTCACCTCCTGCCCTCCGTTTGACATCCTGCCGGAAGAGGTGCGTCAGACCCTGCCTGCCACCATTCATATCCGATACGCCCGCCGCGGTGCGGAGATCATGGCGCCGGGGGATGCACTGGACACTCTGCAGATCATCCGCACCGGCGCCGTTGAGATCTATCAGCAGAACGGTCATCTGATCACCCGTCTCGATGAGGGAACCATCTTCGGAGCCCAGACCATACTGCGTGGCGGAACCGCCGTCAGCAGGGCCGAGGCGATCGAAGATACGCTGATCTATCAGCTCTCCGCCACCGTCTTCCAGAACCTCTGCCGAGATCATGCCGAGTTCCGGGACTACTTCGGTCCGGTGGGGGCGGACCGCCTCCGTTCGGCGGTGCAGCGGGCGGAGAACGGCCAGGAGTCCTCCTTCGGATTGATGGCCAGTCTAGTGGTGGAGCATATCTCGCGCAAACCGGTCTGCATGTCGCCGGATGCTTCGGTTAAGGAGGCGGCGCGCTTGATGACCGACGCTAAGGTCTCTTCCATTCTGTTGGTGGAGGAGGGCGGCTCGGATCTCGTGGGAATCCTCACCGATCAGGATCTCAGAACTCGCGTCGTTGCCGAAGGGGTGTCGCTGGAGGCGCCGGTGCGCACGGTGATGTCGCAGTCACCCACCACCATCAGTGCCCACCGCACCGCCTTCGATGCGATGCTGATCATGGCTCAGCACAACCAGCACCACCTTCCGGTCCATCGCGCCGGTAAGATCATCGGTGTGGTGTCGCCCCACGGTCTGCTGCAGAATCAATGCACGTCGGTGATCTTCATGGTCAGCGAGATCAACAAGCAGCGGAATGTGCAGGGATTGGTGGAGGTGTGTACCCAGATTCCGCAACTGCTGGTGAGTCTCTCCGATTCGGGCACCACTGCCCAGAGCATCTCCCACGCCATCACCGTGGTGACCGATACCGTGACCCGCCGCCTGTTGCGCATCGCCGAGCGCATCATGGGACCGGCGCCGGTGCCGTTTGCCTGGGCGGCAGCGGGGTCTCAGGCGCGGGATGAGCAGACCATTCAGTCCGATCAGGATCACTGCCTGCTGATCGATGACAGCTACGTCAAATCGAAACACGGTCAGTATTTTCGTGATCTGGCCCGCTTCGTCACCGACGGTCTCAACGCCTGCGGATTTGTCTATTGTCCCGGTGACGCCATGGCCACCAACCCCCAGTGGCGGCAGCCGGTGCGCACCTGGAGAAGGATGTTTCGCCACTGGATCACCGAGCCGACCCCCAAGGCAGTGATGCTGTGCAGCATTTTCTTCGATCTCAAGTTCATCGAAGGGGATGAGCAGCTCTTCTGGGCCTTTCGCGAGTGCGTTCTCAACAACACCGGCAGCAACCGGATCTTTCTCGCCCATCTGGCGGCCAATGCGCTGCGTAATCAGCCCCCCGTCGGCTTCTTCCGCAACTTCGTGCTGATCGATGGTGGCGAGCACGACGATACGCTGAACCTCAAGAAGAACGGGGTGATCCCCATCGTTGATCTGGCGCGTGTCTACTCTTTGGAGCGAGGGATCCACGCCGTCAACACCAAAGGGCGTCTGCAGAAGGCGCGGGATGAGGGGATGCTCAGTCCGCGGGGGGCTCGGGATCTTCTGGATGCCTTGGAGTTCATCAATCTGACGCGTATTCGCCATCAGGCCAAACAGTTGCGTATCGGGGCCGACCCCAACAACTACTTCTCTCCCAAAGAGCTGTCCCATTTCGAGCGCGATCATCTCAAGGACGCATTTCTGATCGTTCAGACCATGCAGTCCTCTTTAGAGCAACGGTATCAAGTGTCGCGTTTCCTCTGACCCGTGGTGTGGAGCCCCCCTTCAATGGTGCCTTTCTGGTGGAACTGTACCCATGTGCTTGAGTTTCGACGACGCTGGCTGCTCGATCATGTGAAGTCCGGCCCGCTACGGGACTATCTCATGACGCCAGTCCCTTCCCGGCGGCGGCCTCTGGACAGTCTGGACTTCATGGCGCTCGACCTGGAGACCACCGGCTTGGACGCCAAGCGTGACGAGATTATCAGCGTCGGCATGGTGGAGATGCGCAAGTGTCGCATTAATCTGGAGACGTCGAGCCATCTGCTGGTCAATCCCCAGAAGGAGATTCCGGAGGAGTCGGTGATTCTGCACGGGGTGACCGATGACATCTCCAAAACCGGCGCCACTCTGGAGGAGATCATGCCCAGGCTGCTGGATGCGCTCACCGGCAAGGTGCTCGTGGCCCACTATGCCCGTCTTGAGGTGACTTTTCTTCAGGCGGCGTGTCGCAGGCTCTACGGCTACCCTCTGGTGGTGCCGGTGGTGGACACCCTGCGCCTGGAGAGTAAGCGTCTCAAGGCGGGTAACCGCTACCCTAAGGCGGGGGATCTCCGACTGGATGCGGTGCGCATGCGCTACAACCTGCCGCGCTATCGCGCCCACAACGCCCTCTCCGATGCGTTGAGTGCTGCCGAACTGTTTCTCGCACAGGTCTCGCATCGTGCGGCGTCGGGTCGCATGTTGACGCTGGGGGATCTGCTGCGGTGAGATGTCCGGGTAAACTGGGAAGTGTGTCGTGAAGATCAATATGAAACCCCGCGTCGTGCTCTTCTTCAGCGTCGACCTGATCGGTTCTACACCTTTCAAGCAGTCCTGCATCCGCAACGGCAAGCGCTGGATGACGGCGTTTATCAAGTTCATCAAAGGGTTTCCGGAGGACCTGCGCGATAATACCGTCCAGGAGATCTACAACCTGCAACGGGTCAACAGGCGATCAGGTCTCTCCATCTGCACCCTCAATATCCCGGAAGTTTGGAAGCTGATCGGCGATGAGATCCTCTTCAAGACGGAGCTGGAGACGCTGGAGCAGGTTCCCTTCATTATGAACGCTTTTGTAAGAACGTTGGCGGATTGGGATGATCGTCTCACTGCCAATGAGGGGGGAATCTACGGCGATCTCTCCTGCTTTCCGAAGGAGACGCTGCCCAATCTGGGGGTTAAGGGGGCGGCGTGGTTGGCGGGGTTTCCCGTGGGCAATGCCTCCATCGAGATCGGCAGTGGGCACGAGGATTTTCTTGGTCCTTCCATCGATCTGGCGGGGCGGTTGCCGGCCATTGCCAGTCGGCAGCGCATGCCGCTCTCCGTTGAGCTGGCCTATGTGCTGGTCAAGGGCGTGAATCACTCCTCCCTGCCGATGACCATTCACAACGGCGGTTCGGAACCCTTCAAGGGCATGTATGACGGTGCGGAGTATCCCCGTTTCTACCTCTGTCTTGAGGGGGTGGAGGGGAACTGTGACGTGACGCCGTGCCCACCGGAGTCGGTGGAAACGCTCTGTGAACAGTTCATGCGGGAGCATGATATCGGCAACCTCAATATCTGGCACATGGATGGGCAGATTCAACAGAGCGATATCGACGACTACATCCGTCAGTACAATACGGTGCTGGAGCGGCACATCAACGATGTGCACGTCACGGTCAAAAACGATAATCTCAGACGCTATCTCTCCCATATATTCTGCACTATCAAGTAAGGAGTGGGGGAGGGGAGAGAGCAGTTCCTCTCCTGACAGGAGTGTCCACGTCAGCACCTCTGATGCCTATTATTCGCCGCTGCGGGGATGCCGTGGCCGGTCAGGTGTTTAATTCGTGGCCTTTTGTCGCCAAAAGAAAAAGGAGGTGTGGAACCTTGGTTCCACGGTGTTGATTCTTTCGTTGACGTTGTCCGTCGCGTCTTGAAGCGATGTGAAAAGGGAGCGAAAAGAGAGCTCCTGGTTGTCACCAAAGGGGGAGAGCACCCTGCCATCGCGACGGATGTGCGTTCCTTCGAAAGTCGCCGAAGGCGGCTGTAGAAGAAGCATGTCCTTGACGTTTTTTTTGGTGACGGTGGGTGTGTGCTGTTTTAGGTCCGGCTTTTTTTGGTGACGGTGGGTGTGTGCTGTTTTAGGTCCGGTGCCAATTACTCTTCTCTGTGTGAAGCCCGACATTCGGTGCCATCTCCGTGCTCTTCCTCTCAGGATAGGTAACAGTTCGGGTGAAGGTGCCGTTGACGTGGCTGTAGCCGTAACTCTCAAGGTAGAAACCACACCCAACACCGGTTGCCTTCCCGAACTCACTCCCTCACCCTCACCGGCGCGCGACACACTTGCGGGGAGGGGGAGCCTGTTTCGGGTATATCCCGACGTTGGAGGCTCCGTCCTCTTTTTTTTTGGCGACGGTGGGTTTGTGCTGTTTTAGGTCCGGTGCCGATTACTCACCGCTTTGTTAAGCCCGACATTCGGCGCCATCTCCGTACTTTTCCTCTCTGGATAGAAATCACACCGGATCAACCAGCTGTGGCAGTGGCCGTACCTCTCAAGACAAGAATCACACCCATCACCAGACGCCTCCTCCGATGCACTCCCCCACCCCCGGCGCGCGATGAAATTCGAGGGAGGGGGGCGTGTTCTGTGCATCCCCGACGTTGGA
>JADGBX010000058.1 GCA_015231265.1 Magnetococcales bacterium
TTGATGGCAGAAAATATCTCTCCAACCGACATTGATCGTCTCATCGAGTTTTTGCGCCCTCTTCCCCGCCTGACGCAATCGTCCAATGTACGCGCTTTTGAGGAGGAGTGGTCGCAATGGTTGGGCGTGCGCTACAGTGTTTTCGTCAATGCCGGGGCGTCGTCAAACTACATCACCATGACCGCTTTGAAACATCTCTATGGTGGGGGGGAGATCATCGTTCCCACCTTGACATGGATTTCAGATATCGTTTCGGTGTTAAACAACGGTTTCAAGCCTGTCTTCGTCGACATCAACCCACGCACCCTCTGCATGGACGATGACCAGGTACTGCGCCGCCTGACACGAAACACCCGGGCAGTTTTCCTGACCCATATCCAGGGATTCAACGGCTTGAGCAGGAAGCTGCTCGATGGGTTGGCCAGCGCGGGAATCCCCCTGATCGAGGATGTGTGTGAATCTCATGGTGCGACGTTTGAAGGCAAGCGGTTGGGGAGCTTTGGTTTGGCATCCAACTTCTCTTTCTATTTTGCCCACCACCTGAGCACCATCGAGGGGGGCATGGTCTGCACCGACGATGAGGAGTTATACAACGTGGTTCGCATGCTGCGCTCCCACGGCATGGTGCGCGAAGCGGATGACTCCGCCCTCAAGCGCCGTTATGAGCAGGAGAACCCCGAACTCTCGCCCGATTTTATCTTTGCCTACCCAGGCCTCAATATGCGCAACACGGAGATCGGCGCGGTTTTGGGGCGCAGCCAGTTGACAAGACTGGATGAGAACAACCAAAAACGAACCCGTAACTTTGAAATCTTTCTCGATCATCTGGACCCTGAGCGTTTCATAACTGACTTTGAACTTGAGGGGAGCTGCAACTATGCTTTTCCTCTGATTCTCAAGGCGGCTGATCTGAAGTTTCGGGACCGTTTGGAGGCTGCAATGCAGGCAGCCGGAGTGGAGTTTCGACGCGGCAGTTCCGGTGGTGGAAACCAGTTGCGCCAACCCTATCTGAGAGGTGTCGTCCCCAGCGATGACCATAGCAACTATCCCCATGTGGAACACGTTCACTTCTTTGGTTATTATCTCGGAAACTATCCTGATTTGGACCCCAAACGCATTCCAGATCTGTGTCACCTGCTCAATAGCGTTTGAATGACTGCGAGAATAGGAGCAATGGTGAAAGTTCTGGTTACGGGAGGGGCAGGATATCTCGGATCGGTCCTGGTTCCGGCTCTGCTTGAGGCGGGTTACCATGTGACGGTGGTGGATAATTTCCTGTTCAGGCAATCCTCGCTGAACAGTGTCTGCATCCATCCCGATTTCCGGGTTTTTCGGGGAGATGCCCGCAGACGCTCGTTTATGAAACCCCTGGTCAAAGAGGCCGACATCATTATCCCTCTGGCCGCTCTGGTCGGCGCGCCGCTCTGTGAGCGGGATGAGATCGGAACCATCTCTACCAACCGCGATGCCGTAACCATGCTTAGTCGTGACCTGATGGGGAAGGATCAATGGTTACTCATTCCCATCACCAACTCCGGCTACGGCATCGGAGACAGGAACAAGGCGTGTGACGAAACCTCACCGCTCAACCCCATCTCCCTCTACGGTCGCATGAAGGTGGAAGCTGAAGCCGCAGCCCTGGAACGGGACAATACCATCAGTTTCCGTTTTGCCACGGTGTTCGGCATGTCGCCGCGCATGCGCATGGATCTTCTGGTCAACGACTTCGTCTATCGAGCCTTTCATGATCGGGCGGTGGTGCTGTTCGAATCCCACTTTCAACGCAACTATCTCCATGTTCGAGATGTGGCACGGACTTTTCTGCACGCCCTAGACCGCTTCACCGAGATGCGAGGGGAGCCGTACAATGTGGGGCTCTCCGACGCCAATCTCTCCAAGCTGGAGCTGTGTCGGGTGATTCAGCGCCATCTCCCCCACTTTGTTTTTCCCGAGGCCCCTATCGGTGAAGATCCCGATAAGCGCGATTACATCATCTCCAATGACAAAATCGAGGCGACCGGTTTCACACCAGCCTATAGTCTGGACGATGGGATTCAGGAGTTGATCAAAGGCTACGCCATGTTGCGCAATACGGTGTTCAGCAACGTCTGAGAGACTATCGCTGAATGGTGTATTACGTTGTCATTGATGATCGATTATTCTAAAGTTCATTGGTGATGCGTGCGTTAGGTCGCAGGCTCTTGGGTCGTATGCGGAGTCGCGTTTACGACGTTCAATCCGGATCCCTTCCCTCTCTCCGAGGCTCCCCCTCATGGATACGCCCACCGAACCTTTGCTCGCTCGTTCCCAGTGGCTTCGGAAAGCGCTTTTCGAGATGGCCATGGGCCCGAAAAAAGGCCACATCCCCTCCAGCTTTTCCATGGTGGAGATCCTGGTGACTCTCTATTTTGGAGGCGTTGCACGCCATTTTCAGGGCGAACCCGATCATCCAGATCGCGACCGCATCTTCGTCAGCAAAGGGCATGCGGGCATGGCTCAGTATCCAATCTTTGCCGAACTGGGCTACTTTCCCCGTGAGGAGCTGGATAGGTTTACCCAACCCGAGGGGTTGTTGGGAATGTATCCCGATTTTCGGGTACCGGGCATTGAAGGGGTGTCGGGTTCTCTGGGGCATGGTGTCGGGATAGGGGCCGGTATCGCCCATGCCGCCAAACTTGATGGAAAATCGCACCGTGCGTTTGCGATACTGGGAGATGGGGAGTGCTATGAAGGCTCCGTTTGGGAGTCGGCCCTCTTCGCTGCACACCACTGCCTGGACAATCTGGTGGTAGTGGTTGATCGCAATCAGCTCTGCATCATGGGAAAAACAGAAGAGCTACTGGCTCTCGGGGATCTTCGCGGTAAATGGGAAAGCTTCGGCTGGCACGCGCTGTCGGTGGATGGCCACTCTTATCCCGAGTTGCTGGAGGCGTTCTCCCACATTGGCCGCACTCACGGAAAACCATTGGTTATCATCGCCAATACGGTCAAGGGCAAAGGGATCTCCTTCATGGAGTTGGCCCACCTCTGGCACAACCGTATGCCCAACAAGGCCCAGATGGCGCAGGCCAGGGCTGAGCTGGAACGAAATCCAATCTCATAAAGACCAGCTCATTTCAACTCCCCTTTCCTGCTGAGCGACGAGGCAATGCCATGGCAGCTTCTCCATTGATGCGCGATGTCTTCATCGAGACCTTCACCGAAGCGGCGCGGCGCAATCCGAATCTGATCTTCATCAGCGCCGACTTCGGGGCCAAGGCGCTGGATGTGGTGCGTGAAGAACTGCCCCGGCAGTTCCTCCATCCCGGTATCGCCGAGCAGAGCATGGTGGATATCGGCGCCGGATTGGCCATGGAGGGGAAGCAGGTCTTTCTCTACGCCATGGGACCATTCATCAGCGCCCGCTGCTACGAGCAGATCAAGTCTCTGCTGGTAACCATGAACCTACCCATTACCCTGTTGGGGGTTGGGGTGGGGTTGGGCTACGATCATGCCACCATGACCCATTTTGTACTGGAAGATCTGGCCTGCATGCGGGCGTTGCCGGGGATGGAGATTCTGACCCCGTGTGATGGCGAATCAACCCGGGAGATGGCCAGGTTTGCCATTGAGGATCCTGCGCTTCGCTATATCCGTCTGGATAGACAGCCCTTTCCGTCGGTGTATGGGGGTCGGTTTGCGGAATCTTTACAGAACGGGGTTGCCACAGTGGCAGCTGGTGAGGGTCTGGCTATCGTCACCAGCGGTAATTTCGTCCACCAAGCCATGCAGGCGCGGGAGATCCTCCGCCAAGAGGGAATCGACCTGGGCGTGATCGATCTTTTCCGAATCAAACCAATGAATCATAAAGCGGTCTTGGAATCACTCGCCCCCTATTCACGGCTCATCACCCTGGAAGAGCAATGTCTGGACGGCGGATTCGGCTCGGCGTTACTGGAGTGTCTCTCCGATCAGGGCCGGTCCGTTGCTGTGAAGAGATTGGGTGTTCCGGGCCTCTATCGGGCGCAGAACGGCAACCGTGCCCATCTGCACCAACTCTATGGTATCTCCCTCGACGACACCCTTTGCGCTGCGCGTGAAGCGGCCAAACAGGTGTAACGTGGAGGCTTCCAACCCGCTGATCAAGGTAACGTCGCCCTCGTTCTCGCGCCATCCCGATCTGGTTCGTAGCCTGAGGGATCACTTTCCCCGGGCGGTGGTCAACAGCGACGGGATACGTTTTCAGGGTGAGGCACTGCAGGACTATCTGGCTGACGCCGATGGCGCAATCATCGGCCTGGAGAGGGTGGATGTCCCCCTTCTGGATGCCTGCCCGAAACTACGCATCGTAGCCAAATTCGGTGTCGGCCTCGACGCCATCGATCTGAAAGCGTGCAAGGCACGCGGAGTGACCATCGGCTGGCGTGGTGGTGTCAATCGGCGTTCGGTTTCCGAGTTGGTTCTCTCCTTCATGCTGGGTCTGGCCCGCAACTCCTTTCAGACTGCGCGGTTGATGCGTCAGGGTGAGTGGCGGAAGGAGGGCGGGTTTCAACTGACTGGTAAAACGGTTGGCATCATCGGCGTGGGGCATGTGGGCAAGGATTTGGTGCAACTTCTAAAACCCTTCGACTGTCGCATCCTGGGCAATGATATTCTGGATATGAATGAATTCTACCAGGAACACGGGGTGATCGAGGCAGAGAAGGCGGAGATCTACACGAGGTCAGATCTGATATCCCTCCATGTTCCCGCAACCCCACTGACTCACCATTTGATGGATGCGTCGGTTTTCAAGAGCATGAAATCCAGCGCATTTCTGATCAATACCAGTCGCGGCGAGGTGGTGGAACAGCAGGCGTTGAAACGGGCATTGATGAATCGACAGATCGCAGGTGCGGCCATTGATGTCTATCAATCGGAACCGCCGAATGACAAGGAGTTTCTGACTCTCCCCAATCTGGTCTGCACGCCCCATATCGGAGGAAACGCCAACGAGGCGGTTCTGGCCATGGGACGCAGTGCCATCGACTTTTTGGACGCATATTTCGGAGCAACTTCGGTATGATATCGTATCCGACAGAGAGAGACCGAGGTCTCATGTAGGGACTCTATATGAACGTACTGGTTTTCGGGGGATCAGGTTTTTTGGGAAGCTATGTGGCAGATGCCTTGTTGGAACGAGGATATGCGGTCACCATCTACGATATTCGTCCCTCCCCCTACTTGAAGGGACGGGGTCGCATGATCGTTGACACCGTGATGAATGCGGAGAAGGTCTCAGAAGCGGTCGCAGGGCATCAGGTGGTCTACAACTTTGCCGGGATGGCTGATCTCAACGCCTCCATCCACCAACCCCTTGAGACCATCAATCTTAACGTCATGGGCAATCTGCACGTGCTGGAGGCGTGCCGCCGACATGGAGTTAAGCGTCTCCTCTTTGCCAGTTCCGCCTATGTATTCTCCAAACATGGTGCATTCTACGGGGTATCGAAGAAGTCGTCGGAATTGATCATCGAAGAGTATGCTCGGCAGTTCGATCTCAACTTTACCATGCTGCGCTACGGCTCGGTCTACGGGCAGCGGGCCGATGCCACCAACCGTATCTATCGGATCATTCGCCAGGCTCTGACTGAAGACAAAATCACCTTTGAAGGGGACGGCTCGGAGTTGCGGGAGTATATCCATGGCCGGGATGCAGCCACTCTCAGTGTCGATGTGCTCGAGGATGACGCCTTCATCAACAAGCATGTTATTCTGACCGGAAATGAACGGTTTCGGTACAAGGATCTGCTCTATCTCATTCGTGAAACACTGGACAACACCATCGAGCTGGAGTTCTTGAATCAAAACTACCACGGCCACTACGTCATGACCCCCTACACCTTTGCTCCAACGGTCGGGGTCAAGCTGACCAATAATCCCCATGTCGACTTCGGTCAGGGAATTCTGGAATGTATCGACAGGCTCTACATTGAGATGGAAAGGGAGGGGAGTTCCGATCTGACATGAAAGTCACCTTGCTGATCCCGACGCTGAACGAGATCGAGGGCATGAAAGCCATCATGCCGCGCATCAAGCCGGAGTGGTGCGATCAGATACTGATCTCCGACCGCTCCACCGATGGTACTGCCGAGTGGGCCGAAGCGCAGGGGTATCAGGTCTACAGGCAGAAGAAAAAGGGGTTACGTCACGCCTTCATCGAGGCGTGGCCACTCATTACCGGCGATTACGTCATTACCTTCAGCCCCGATGGCAACTCCATTCCCGAGTTGATCCCCAATCTGATCGAAAGCCTCAAAGAGGGGCACGACATGGTGATCGTCTCCCGCTACAAGGACCACGCAAAAAGCCAGGACGACGACTTCATCACATCGTTCGGCAACGGTCTGTTCAATTTCGTTATCAACATGCTCTACAGCTACCACTATACCGACTGCATGGTGATGTTCCGTGGCTACCGCACAGCGCTGTTCTATGAACTGGGCCTGGAGAAGGAGCAGAGCTACTGGCAGGAGAAACCGTGTGCCACGGTGCTGGGGTGTGAACCGCTGCTGTCGATTCGAGCGTCGAAGATGGGGTGTCGGATTGCCGAAATCCCCGGCGATGAACCGCCACGCATCGGATCGGACCGTAAGCTTCAGATCGTGCGCTGGGGACTCGGATACATGATGCAGATGTTCACTGAGTATTTCTCAAAAGACTACCGTGCCAAACCTCAATGACGCGGGACCAACTTAACTGCCTGGACGGATCAGGCGGCCTCTTCCAGCAACCGACGTGAGAGCTTGATCCCGGTCATGTTCCGGATCTCCTTGAGAACCCCCTGGCCGAAGAGGCGCTCGACCTTGGCCAGATAGCTCGGGTCGGTGAAGTAGCGATCCCAGGCCGCATCCCGAAAAGCCAGAATCTCTGCGGCGCTGCAGTGATCAGTGGCCAGGGGATAGGTTTCGTATCCGTGCTGGGCATACCCCTGCCACTGATTCGGCAGAGGGCGACCTGCGTCACGAGCCGTTCGATAGAGGGCCGAACCGGGATAGGCCATGGTGGAGTAGAAATTGGCAAAGGCGGTGTTCAACTGCAATGCCAGGGTGATGGTCTGCTCCATGGTCTCCGGGGTGTCGTGGGGAAGTCCGAACAGGTAGTTGCCCAGCACATGGATGCCGGCATCTTCCACCCGTCTGACCGCATTGATGATTTCAGCGTCGCGCATCGGTTTTTCCGCCCCATCGCGCACCTGGGGGTTGGCGCTCTCGATACCGAGTACCAACCACGAAAACCCGGCACGCTGCATCATCTCCATCAGCTCCGGATAGGCGGTATCCACTCGCGAATAGGCCCAGATGTTGAGGCCATAATCCCGCTCGATCAAACCCTGACAGAGCGCCGTAACGTGGCGCTTGTTCAGCACGAACATCTCATCCGCCAGCTTGATGTTGCGAATACCGTAGCGCTCTACCAGATGATCCACCCATGACAGCACAACCTCCGGACTCCACATCCGGTATCCCGGTTTGCCGAAAGCGGCATTGATGCAGCAGAAGTTGCACTGAAACGGGCAGCCCAGCGACGTATAAAGAGAGACGTAGGGGGTACGCTCGCCCGGGGTATCGAAGCAGTGCCAGTTGTGGGCTCGATAGCGCTCCATGGGCAGAAGATCCCACGCCAAGCCCGAGAGCGTCCCGGAGAGATCAGTGATCAACGACTCGTGACACCGTGGCGGCTGAATGGTGCCCTCCTCATCACGCCACCAGAGGCTGGGGATCTCCTGAATGCGTGCTGCATCGGCATCGAGTGCTTGAAGGAGCTTCTCAAGGGTGAGTGGCCCCTCTCCGGTACAGACCCAATCGACAGCCTCCTCCTGCATGGTCTGTCGAGGCAACGCAGCCGGATGGGTGCCCAGCATCACTATCGGCAGGTCAGGAGCTGTCTGTTTAATCAGACGTGCGATGCGTCCCGCAGCAGGCATGGTCTGGGTCGAGGCAGAGGGTTGGAAGCCGTAGACCGGCAGCACCACCAGTCTCGGGGCGTAGTGTTCCGTGGCGACCCGGCTGGCTTCCGCTGCCGAGACCTGCATGGCGGGAACATCATAGATAGCCACGCCGTATCCCCGGCGCCTAAGATAATCGGCCTGCATAGCGGCAATGATAGGGGGTTCGATAGCACAGTGTTGATCGCCCAGGGCCTGATGGGTCTCCTTACGGTCACCGGGATGAATGAACAGTATGTCGAGGGCTTCAGCCATGGCGTGCCTGTCTTATTGTGGACGACCGTTTATGGAGTTGTGGAGTGGGAATGAAATCCATCAAACCACGTCCACTTGACCAGAGTCCAGCCCCTATTCCGACAGTGGACAACCGGGCCGATGCCGCTCCAGCGCCACCAACCACTTGGTCTCCACCGTCCTCTCCCCGTGAAAGGGATTGAGACTCTCCCGAAAACTGGAGATCTCACGGAGGGTTCCCGGTGCCATGCAGTGCATCAAGTCCAGCCCCTTCCAAGAGGTCTCATCAACCATAAGATGGGTGACACCATATCGGGTCACCACTGTCCGTAAACGCTGGGGAAACTCTGCATCCGGAATCCAAAACCCGCCATCGAAGAAGACGAAGTCGCGGGGTAGATAGGCGTAGTTGACCCGCATGAACGGCAGAATGACCGCCTGTTGAGGCAAGGCGTGATCCAGCGCTTGGTTTTCGGCGTAACCGAAGGAGTATTTCAGCATCACCTCCTCCCGCCAGGAGGGGGTCAGTGCACCAGGAAAGAGCAGAACGGCACCGCTCAGAAGCGTACCCGCCACCACCAAAGTCTGCACAGCCAGAAGTCGCTGAAACCAGAGTGCTGCCAATGTCCAAGGAACCGAAACAGCCGCTGCTGCGGCCATGAGGGTGAACTCGGTATAGTACCGGGCGGTGATGTTTCCCGTTCCGACGAAAAACAGCATGCCGCAGGCCGCAGGAATCAGCAGCCACTTGATCCGCGGCTCTTTAAGGTGGGCCAACGTCAGAAGAAAGGCGTAGAGGCCGATGCCGAGGATTTCTGCGAAATACTCAAATGACAACGGAATGGCGTGCCCGATGAAAAAACGCAACCAACGAGCGTCACCGAGATAGCTCTCTCGTGTCGTGTGGAGATAGTTGACGAATCCGGTCAGATCCGGGGCGGGGTCTGGAAGCCACTGGACCAACATCGGTGCAAGGGGATCGCCATAGAAACTCAGATTGCGACCGAACAGAGGCAGCAGAATGACCGTAAAGGCCAGTAGGCCGATGGTGAGGAGTCGTTGCAACTGGTGCACCCGCCACGCACGCCATAGAGCTGCCAACGTGACGATGCCACCGGAAATCGCAAAAGAGTACTTCTGTCCCACGGCACAAAGTACCGCAACCACGATAGCGGCCCAACTAGCAGTGTCCAATGGGGCGTCATCTCCCGGCACATCGTCTCGAAATGCACGGGGAACCAGGGAGACCATGGCCAGAACAATCATGGCCATGGGCAGCATCTGGGGTTTCTGATTAGGCACGAAGGAGATAAATAGAGGGATCGAAAAGACAAGTAACGCCGCCAATAACCGGTTGCGTTCATCCCGAACCATGGCATCCACGGCAATCCAGGCCACCACCAGCCCAGAGAGTTGCAACAGAGCACTCAGAACATCCGTGCCCACCGCATATCCGAGCCAGATCAGCCCTTCCCCCAGCCCCATCAGCCGACTGAACAGTGCGTGGGACGGTGCCTGGGTGATCGCCTGATCCCGGAACCAACGGGCGGGCTCGGCAAGATGGTAAGCCATGGAATCGGAACCAATGGGCGGCCCTAGAGTGATGGCCAATAACCCAAAAAGCACCAACCAACAGGCTCCCCAACCCACGCGCTGTTCCCACTGTGTCGTCCGTTGCCAATGGGCGGACACGGATCGCCACCCTTTGGGGATTCCACGTGCCAATCCCACGAAACCGGCCAAAGCCACTGCTCCTCCCAAAGCGGCCAATACACCCCTTTGCCCCCATCCAGCAAGCCCGAGCATCTGCACTGATGCGGCCAGAAACGCGACGACCAGGATAAACCCAAACGCCCAGTGAACCCGCTTCCCCAACAGCTCCTGACGGGAGGGAGACCACAACCGAGCCGCTAGTCCATAGCCCATGGTCCAGAGTCCCACCACGACCAACAACGCTATCAGAGTGGAAAAGGGTGGCGGTAGCAGGAACTGGGAGAGTGGTTCAAACGGGATTGCGTCTGGAGTGACCGATCCTGGATCGATGGGCATGGCATGTTCCCAATAGGACGAGGAGAACCTATCGCAGCATGGTGCTAAATAATTCTTTTACAGCGTTATCCGTGATTCATATGATTCGCAACTCTTTGTTTATACAGCGGCCTTCATAAGCAGCCTACCAAAGAGTGCAACCAACTCTCCATTCTACAACAGACTCTTCGATCCAGAGCCATGAATCAGGATTTGGATAGATTTAATGGATACATCATGGTACGCTTCGTATCTACTCATTACCAGTCACCTCCTATTGAATTGAGGATATCTCCATGTCTGAGCAAGACAAGCGTGATGCTATTGAGGGAAAAGATGTCGAAGGCCAATCCGAAGAGCAAGCCGTCGAGATCACCCGCCGTAAAATGCTGAAAAAGTTCGGCACCGCGGCGCTAGCCGTCACTCCGGCCGTCATCTCCACAACTGCCATGCACGGACTGCCCACTGTCGGAACGCGCATCTGATTGCGACGAAATCGTCGGCTAGTTTGACATCCTGTTGGCTTGCTCCGCAAAAAAGGGCTCCTCGCTGTGTGAAACGTGGGTGGGTCCGATATGCGTTGGATCATCCGAACACATACGGGTGTAAGACCACTCCATCATTACCTCCCCACCTGCTGACCCAGCCCTGGCCGAGTAAACGTTGCCGTTGGCCGGGGCTGTTGATGACATAATGGAAAGCCATCCTGCCCAAAAAGGGAGATGGTGGAGACACTCGGGCGGTCGACAGGTTGCATCAGAGTGCGTGGTATCTCATGCACTCCGAACCTGCTCGCTGTTCAGCTTTGTTGCATGCCCACATCCCTATCCGAATGTCCATGGAATGAGGACGCTGCGTGATTGACGGCCTCTACAAAGCCACGTTGGATCGCTTCTGGAACCGTTTAGCCCGTGGCTTGGTTATTCTCGGCTTCTCCGCCAACGGCGTAACGTGGACCGGTTTGGCGCTGGCCACGCTTGTGAGCGCTCTCTATCTGATCCATCCCAATCCCCTTCTCTATGGCTGCGCCCTGCTGCTTGTCGTCACCTTTGATGCACTGGACGGAGCGGTGGCCCGCATCACCAACACCTGCACCCGATACGGCGGCTATCTGGATGCGGTGGTGGATCGCTATCAGGAGATGATCTTTCTCCTGGCCATCGGCTTGGTACATGGTTATTGGCCGGAGCTGTTCCTGCTCATAACCGGCTCCCTACTCACGAGCTATCACAAAGCCCGCACCGCCATCGAGCAACCTATCAACAATAACGCCTGGCCCGATCTACTTGAACGCATGGAACGGATGATTCTGCTCGGCGTTGGACTGATCCTCTCCCAATGGATTGAGACCCCTCTTCTCTCCCTCGGCTGGACGCGCCCGTTTCTGGCCGACTATCTGCTTGTTTTAGCCATATTGACGCACCTGACGGCCATACAGCGCTTTCTTCGCGCCCGGCGACTGTTGCTGAAAGGGGCATCTGATTGAAGATCGCCTTCGTCTGTCCCTACGATCTCAGCCGTCCCGGAGGCGTGCAGCGACATCTCCTTGATTTGGCTGCCCAACTACAAAACAGAGGGGATCAGGTGGCTGTGATCGCCCCGAAAATGGCGACAGACATTTCACTGGACCTGCCCCTTGTGTTGATCGGACGAAGACGCTCGATTCGCATCAATCAGGGAGAGTCCGATATCACATTGTTACAAGGCGATGAACGGCGCGAGCTGGAGGACTACCTTGAGAAAGAGGCCTTTGATCTCCTCCATTTTCACACCATCTGGGAGCCGTTTCTACCGTTACAAGTGTTCTGGGCTTCCCTGAAACTACGTCGGCGCAAACGGATCCGGACGCGCCATGTCGCCACCTTCCACGAAACCCCGCCCAACACCTTGCTGGGTTGGTTTCTGCGCCGTTTCTACAAGTTGCTGAGTTGGGTGCTCTATCACGGGCTGGATGGTGTGATCGCTGTCTCGGACTCCGCCGCTGCCCACCTCTATCAACACCCCCGCATGCCGGTCCGAAATCTCTCGACCTGTGCCGATTTCCAACCCTTTATCGACCATTCATCCAAACACGCCGTAGTGGCTGCAAATACATCGGATAAGCAAGTCCGCATTCTGTTTGTAGGACGCATGGATGAACGCAAGGGTGTGCTGATTCTGCTGCGCGCCTACCATCTTTTGGTCCAAGAGGGGCTCCCGGTGACGTTGACACTGGCCGGAGACGGTGTCCAGGCCGACCGGGCCAAAGCGCTGATCAAGGCGCTTGATCTCCCCGATGTCACCCTGCTGGGCCGCTTTGAGGAGTGGGAAAAACCGGCCATCTATGCCGCAAGTGATCTCTGCTGTTCACCGGCCCCCTTCGGCGAGAGCTTCGGGTTGATTTTGACGGAAGCAATGGCCAGCGGAAAGCCGGTAGTGGCCGCGGCCAATGAAGGGTATCGACGGGTTCTGGCTGCCAAGGCCGACGAAACACTCTGCCGACCGGGGGATGTAAAGGATCTCCACAACAAACTCAAACGTCTGGTACTGAATCCGGAACTGCGTCACTCTCTGGGGGTGTGGGGTCGCCAAGAGGCGCAACGCTATGATTGTCGGAACTATCTCTCCAAAGTCATACCAGTCTATAGAGCCGCGCTTCGGCAGCAACCCGATCACCTCAAGCCGGAACCCGCAACAGAAAGAAACTGCGGGCAAACGGCTGTAGCCAATTCCGACAGAAACGACTCAAAGGCTGGGCGTGGATCACCTCCAACTTCATCGTCCGAAACATCATCAGCCACTGTTCATGATCATAAAACCCGAAGCCGGCCCGGCTCTTGATGGTGCGTCGGTAGTGTTCACCATGCCGGCGGGAGAGCCAGCAATCGATACCATTGACTGGAGTATCTTCCAGGATAAACAGAGCACCCCGCGTTACTCGGATAGCCTCGGAAACAATACTCGGCTTGAGATCGTTGGGCACATGGTGCAGCACGAAATTGAGACTGACCATATCCATGCTGTTGGTGGAAAACGGCAGCTGCACCCCATCATAGAGCACAAAACGGCGGGTAGGATAGCGGCGAAAATCCCCGATATCCGCTGTGTGGATCGATCCATAACCACGCCGTTCCAGATGGTGGGCAACATCCCCCGAACCACAGCCGACATCCAACAAACTCTGCGCTTTGTCGAGGTGAAGGGTCAGCAAACCTAGAGTATGACGGGTATCGGGCAGTAGAATCATCGGTGGTCACCGTTTCGGAACATAGAAGGTCCCGTGCTTTCAGGAACCCCCCATCATCATGCAGACACCCTATCATGGATCGCCTCACCAAAACGACACGCTGACCTGGCAACACCGTTTGGCTCTGCTCCCCTTCTGGATCGTTCCCATGGTGGGACTGCTGTTGATCTTTGTTGCCAAGTTCGGTTTTGAGCAGTTCTATGCCGATGCTTCGGTCACCATCAGTCAAACGGTCGGATTCTCTCCCAACCGTCTCCTTGCCGCTGTTGCCGGGGCAATCATCGGACTGAATCTGACCGCCTGCCATCTCCTGGTGTTCCGCTACAACCGTTTCCATCTGGAACAGCTCCATGGCAACCGCGCCCGAGTTCCGGGCTGGCTACCCCTGGCCAACAGAGCGCTGTTGGTTTGTGTGGTCTGGGCCAGTACTGCTATTTCTCTGACTTTGATCTTTCCCTCCAACGACTCTCCGGCGCTGCATGAGTTTCTCTCATACAACCTCTTTATCTTCTGTACGGCGACAACGGTTCTGGATGGCCACGTCGCAGGACGCTGGCGCCTTGTCGAGACAACCAACCGCACACAAGCGCCATGGCGTCAGGGCACCCGTTTATGGATGTTCGTTCTGCGGCGCGGCATTGCCTCAACACTGGTGGCACTCTCGTTAAGCTATCTGGTGCTGTTTCTCGGACGCGAACAGGGATGGTTGGCTGACAACCGGCAGCTCACACAGCTCTATGTCTTGACCGAATACGCCATCATCCTCTCCTATTACCTTTATGTGTTTGCCTACTATTTTGAGTTCCGCGCCTTCTGTCTTACAGCGGCAGGACGCTACTTTCCCCGCTTTGAAGCTCACCATTCCATCACGTCATGACCCAATAGATCGGCGCCGCCATCAGAAGAGCATCATAGATATCCAGCACGCCCCCGTGATGCCGACTCACAGCAGGGAAATCCTTGCACCCTGCCCGTCTCTTGAGATGAGAATAGAAAAGATCGCCCACCAATCCGGCAACAAGGAGGATCGCCCCCTGCCAGACCACAATCGACCAGGGCAACCGGTAGAGAAAGCCGTTGACCACCGATGCCACCAGCAGAACCAGCAACACTCCGCCCAGCAACCCCTCGGTGCTCTTGTGGGGACTGAGCCGGGGAAAGGGGGTGTGGCGTCCGAAACGTTTGCCAATGATGTAGGCACCCACATCAAAGATCTCGGTAAACATGTAGACCCACATCAGTTTGGAGAAACCATCCGGCCCTCGCGCCAGGTCCACGGTCAGCCCGATCTGAACAATCAGTAGTGGTGGCAGGAACCAGCACACCCCTCCAAGCAGACGCTTCCGCCCTTGGGTACAGAGCCCCCACACCTCATAGAGCCCTCGAACCAGCAACAACAGACCCACAAGCAGAATCCACGGCTCCCCTACCAGAGCCGGAACCAGCACCAAGCCGACAATAACAACCTGATCACGAAACAGAGACCAATGCCGATCAGAACCAATCG
>JADGBX010000059.1 GCA_015231265.1 Magnetococcales bacterium
TCTGACTCTCCGGAGCGGCTGCATCGACTGCCGCTGCGACGGTGACGCCGTGGGCCAGCCACTCCACCTGAACCTGACGGATGCGCTCTTCTGAACGGGTGGTAAGAACCAGTTCGAACCCTTTGTGATCCACCTTGGTTGCCGCAACCTGCATCTGGGTGTTGGCGGAGGTGAGATCCAGTTGGGTCAGAGAGAGAAACAGCTTGGGCGGCACCGGGAAAGTGCGGTTGAAAGCGATGGTTTTGCGGAATACCCGTGTGCGATTGAGAATATCCTCCAGCTTCCATCCTGCATCCTGACGGCGACTGATGACCGATCCGGTCTCGATCAGCACCCCTTCGGTTTCAGCCAGTGTCGTCAACTGCTGTTGCTGGACCTGCACGGTTGCCGTCAGCGTGTCCAGGGTGTGTTGACGCTGCATGTCACGTTCTGAAAGCTGGTGCAGTGACTGTTGCAGGGTGTCTCTCTGACGTGAAACCTCCGTCAACTGCTGCTCAAGGGCATCGAGTCGAGAAAGAAGAGGTTTCAGATGGCGGGTCGGGTCGGGGGGTGGAGCCACCGGTTTCGAGTGCATCTGAACGGCAGGAGCAAAGGAGAGTGCTGCCACGGGTGCAGGGGAGGGGGGTTCCGGTGATGGGGGTGCGGTTCCAGGAGCGGCAGGATCACCGATATGGAACATCTGCTTCAGGTCGGTGAGCATGGCATGGCGACTGCCGGGGCCCGGACGGCCATCATCGGGCGACAGGGCCAGAGCAACAAGGCTCAACACCGCGATAAAAAGGAGGATGACGAGGAGTCGAATCATGGACGATGTACTCTTTTCAAATGTCGTGTCCCAGTCATTTGAGTTCAGGATGGTGCCACGTGCCGCATCAGGCCAGAGGCATATCGTAGGAACGCGGCTCTGCCAGAGCCTGCTTCAGCGTTGATCCGTAGTGACGTTTCATCGACTTCATCACCATTTTTACCGTCTCATCCGGGGTGTTCACCATTTGGAACAGATCCAGATCCTCTTTGCTGATACATGTGGCGTCCAGCACCGTCGATCGTAGCCACTTCAGCAGACCCTTCCAGTAGTCGGAGCCGTAGAGCAGGATCGGGAGAGGCCTCAGCTTGCCGGTCTGAACCAGGGTGACCGCCTCGAAAAGCTCATCCAGAGTACCAAGTCCGCCGGGGAAGATCACCACCGCCTGCGCATTCTTGACGAACATCAGCTTGCGCACGAAGAAGTAGCGGAAGTTGATACTGATATCCTGGTGGACATTGGGTGTCTGTTCGAAGGGGAGATCGATGTTGAGTCCGACGGAGGTGCCTTTGTGTTTAAAACAGCCTCGGTTGGATGCCTCCATGATGCCCGGACCACCACCGGTGATCACTGCAACACCCTTTTTCGACAGCTTTTTCGAGACGTCGAAAGCCGCTTTGTAGTAGGGGGTTTTCGGCTGTAGTCGTGCACTCCCAAAAAGAGTAACTGCCGGACCCAACGTGCGTAGCGCCTCGATCCCCTCCACCAGTTCCGATTGAATCCGAAAGATACGCCACGCTTCGGTGGTTTTGAAATCCTTGAGCATGTTATCGATTCTCCAGATGAACGCCTGACTCCTCTTTCGCTGAGATTATCCGTTCTTTTGCGCGGATGTCACCCTTGAATGTGCGCGGCGTCTGCGGGCAAGAAACCAGAGTATCAGTACCAGGACGGGTGCGATAAGAACGGAATCATTGTAGTAAAAGAGCGGCCAGTGGTAACGCTCCAGTGAGAAGGGGAAGAGGGGGGTGTAGGAGCTGAGGTAAAACGGTGCCTGCATGAGGTCGAGGGTCTGATGCAGTAGAGCTCCACTCCAGAGCAGAAGGAAGGCGCGCCCGCGCCCGTGTTCAGGCAGGAGAAAAGCGATGAGAAGAGTGGCGAGCGTCCAACCGAATGGGGTGTGCAGCGGGTGGAAGAGGACCTGCGTATTCCAGTCGAAGAGTAGCCTGAATCCGTTCACGGGCAGGCGTGAGAGCAGGTCGGGCAGGATCGCGCCCAGAGTGAAGAGAGCAGCGTTTCTGCGCTTGGTGCTACTGGTGAGGATATCCCCACTGGCGTAGTGAACAAAAAGATCGGGCATGGTGAGCGATGTCTGGAGGTGGCCTTTTCAATCAGGAGTGCGAGGGTGCAGGAGTGACCCCGGACCGGTGTTGATGCGAAAGTGGCGGAAGAAGAGCAGCAGTCCCAGCGCCATGCCCAGCAGGGAGAGCCCGTATTTGATCGGGTAGATCAGGTCGAGCCGCTCCCACTTGAGCACCCGCCACGGGGCGGTGCTGTGGTGAATCGCCAGCAGGCGCACTCTCCATCCGGTTTCGAGAGTGGAGAGAGGTCCGTCCAGAGCGATCAGATGGCCATGACGGCGGACGATGACCTGACTTTTCTCGACCCGGACCACATGGGCATCCATGACCAGGGTACGGCCATCACAGAGCCCCGGCGTGCGCAAACAGCGATCAACGGCATCTACGGGTTGTTTATAGAGATAATAACCAACACAGGTGAGGATCAGAATCACGAGAAGCCCGGCAATCTTCTCCCTGCGCCAGCGATCCGAGAGGAGCGATTGGAGCAGGGAGAGGGGCGCTGGATTGGATGCTGGAGGCATGGGTGACGCCACTCAGTAGCCGTATCCACTGTTGGAGTTGTTCCAGGTGTTCTGGGGAGGAGGATAGCCGCCGCCCTGGTTCTGTTGATTCCAACCACCACCCTGGGGAGGAGGCGGTCTGTTACCCTGCTGGCCCTGTTGATTCCAACCGCCACCCTGGCCCTGTTGATTCCAACCGCCACCCTGGCCCTGTTGATTCCAACCACCGCCTTGGGGAGGTCCGTACCCGCCGCCTTGGTTCTGTTGATTCCAGCCACCCTGAGGGCGAGGAGGCGGTCTGTTGCCCTGTTGGCTCTGCTGATTCCAACCGCCGTTCCGACCCTGCTGATTCCAACCTCTCTCCTGAGGAGTTCCGTACCCGCCGCTTTGGTTCTGTTGATTCCACTGCCCTCTTCGGGGAGCGCCGTAGCCGTCTTGGTTCTGCTGATTCCAACCACCGCCGTGATGGCCCTGCGCCCGTTGCTGTTGTTTCCAGCGCTGTTGGCCGCCCCCCTGTTTCATCTGCTCCATGCGCTGTTTGAAACGTTCCTCCTGCGCCTTCATCTTTGCGTCGAACTTTTCGCGCATTTTGGCTTGACGCTCAGCGAACTTCTTCTCGAACTTTTCACGCATTTTAGCCTGACGCTCAGCGAACTTCTGCTCCATCTTCGCTTGGCGTTCGGCCATCTTTTCAGCACGTTTTGCCTGTCTCTCCGCCTGACGTGCCGCTTTCTCCTCCTGTTTTGCGGTATGGCGCGCCGCTTTATCTTCCTGGTTAGCCGCTTTGCGGGCCTGAAGATCTTCCAGTTTCTCAGCGCGTCTGTTCTGCAGATCCTCGTAGCGTTCGGAACGCGGTTCCATCCACTGGGGAGAGGCTGGAGGGGAGGCGGTGGCAGCGTCTTCAGCCACGACCGTCTGTGGAATGCAGAGTATGGAGAACGCCATCAGCACGATGGCGCGGGGCAGAAGTCCGTTCATGGAGAGAGTGCTCCCTGATGGTTGATAGAATCTGCTTGTGTTGTTGAAACTGACTTTATCATCAAAGGGGAGACGCGTCATTCGAAATCTTTCCGGTATCCGATGGGGGCGCACCTGCTTCCTGCTGATTCTCGTACTCCCACGCGCGCCAACCACGCAGAAGCGGGAAGTAGAGTCCCAGGTGAATGGGGTGTTCGGGGTCGAAACGGGCCATGAGTCTGGCGTAGCGGAGCATCTGATCGTGATAGCGCAGTTTTTCGTTGTCGAGAAAGGCGTCCAGATCGGAACCGCTGTGCAGGCTGGTTTTGAAGTCGATAATCCACCGAATCCCCTGCGTATCGATGAAGGTGCGGTCGATGATGCCGTGAATGCGCCGACCATCGAGACGACCGGAGAGGGGTAGCTCTGCCTGAGCATCGCCATGGTCGGGATCGAAGATCCAGCGTCCCCGTGGGTCGGAGAGAGAGGCACGAACTGCGTCGTCCACACGCCGTAATGCATCGGGCAGACTCTCATCATCCAACCCCTGGTCGATGAGGTGGGCGGCGAACAGAGCGTGGCGGTGTTCAAGAGTGTCGGCTGACCACTGCTGAATCCCCTCCTCACCGATCTGTTGCAGAATCCGGTGCACCACCACACCGATACGGCGCACCGTCTCACCGGCCCAGTCGAACACCATGGGCTCCTCGTCGCTGCTCTCCGGCATGACGTCCGGGGCTGTTGCCGCATCGGCAGGCATGGCGGGGGGCGACCACTCTGCGGGCAGGCGACGTTGTCGGGGCGGAGGTTCCATACACTCCTCTGCCGTAGGGTTCTCTTGAGTGTGTGCTGTGTCGTGCAGAAGGCGGTGGCTCTCCATGGCCGCCTCGAACCGAGGACCTTGTGTCTTCCAGAGCAGGCCCAGAAAGGCGTTGGCAGGGGGTTTGGGCAGGGGATCACCCGACTCGGTTGTCCGGGTCTCCGACAGTGGAATGCCGCTCACCAGCACCAGCCGTTTCTTGGCCCGTGTCGCGGCGACATAGAGCAGGCGCAGAGTCTCGTTGTTGGCCTGCGCCTTCTTCATGCGCATGATGTAGTCGAGGGTGGGGTCGGCGCTGTTTTTCAGCTTCAGCGGCGCCAGTATGAGATCGGAGCCACCGTCACTGCGGGTACGTTCCATCCAGTTGAGCAGGTCGGCTCGGTCGGCTTGGGTGGTTTTGTAGAGACCGGGAAGAATGACCGTATCGAACTCCAGCCCTTTCGCTTTGTGGATGGTCATCAGTTGCAGTTGGCCGCTGGCATCGCTGCCGGAGGAGGCGAGAAGGGAGTCGGTGCGCTCGATCAAGCGGTGCATGTCGGCCACGTTTCCCGCCCGTTCCGACTGGGAAAGCAGTGTGAGGAAGGCGTCGGCGTGCTCCAGATCATCGGTAGAAGTGAGCAGGGTCGGTCCGCCCAGAGCGTTCCATGTGTGCTCTACCAGATCCCGAAGGGGGAGACGGCGGCGCTGTCCCAGTGCCTGACCGATGATGCGGCGGAGGCGCAGAAGCCGTTGCCGGCCATCAGCGGAGAGTTGCTCCAGAACCGTTCCGTCCCGCATGCGGTTCCAGAGCGTGGTTCCTGGTTGAGAACCGGACAAAGTCAGTAGATCCTTCAGCTCCAGACCGCACCAGGGAGCCCGCAGCAGCGCCAACCAGGCGATACGGTCGGCAGCATTGCTCAGAACCTGTGTTAGCGCCAGAAGATCTCGCACGATGGTGGTGTTGGCAAGCGTTGTGATCTCCACCCCTTGGTAGGGGATCTTGCCGTCGGTGAGGGCCTGGACAATCCCCGGCAGATGGGTGCGTGCGCGGACAAGAACGGCGATGGAGCCGTCGGGATCGATCTCCAGTGCCTCTCTGATCGCCGAGATCACCATCTCCGCCTGTGTCTGATCCTCCGTGCCCGGACAGGCCAGGAGCGTGACGCCGGAGCCCTCATTGGAGGGGCGGTGAGCAGTAGAGGGAAAGTAGGGCACGGCGCCGAGATCCACCACCACCGAAGTCGGGAAAAGAGCGTTCAGGTTATCGTTGACCCACTCCACCAGCACCCGTTCCGAGCGGAAATTGACGGTGAGTTCTCGAAAGAGTGGCCGGACTGCGCCGATGCCTTCGGTACGCGCCTGATAGAAGAGGCCCACCTCCGCCATGCGGAAGCGGTAGATCGACTGCATGGGGTCGCCGACGAGAAAAAGGGTTCGACCATCCTCCCCCGTCCAACCGGCAGTGAGGCGCAGCAGCAGTTCAAACTGGTTGTGCGAAGTGTCTTGAAACTCATCGATCAGAATATGGCCGATCTGGTGATCCAGGCGCAGAGAGAGGTCGGTGGGGTTGTCGGGTTCTCCCAGGGAGGCCACCGCCTGCATGGCCACTTCCGAGTGGTCCACCTCACCGTTGAGGGCGAAGAGAATGCGCAGCCGTGCCGCCGCCAGGGGCAGCAGCAGTGAGAGTGCTTCCAGAAGCTGCCATCCGTCGTCACTGTAGGCGGGCGAGGGGAGGGCATCCACGCGCCCGAGGGCCAGACGGAGCGGTTCGTTCTCCCGCAGTTTCTCAAGGAGAGCAATGAACCGTTTCTTATGTTGGGAGAGCCACGCCTTTTCGTCCGTGTTCTTGACGCTGGAAGGGGGTGGAAAACCCAGGTTCTTGTTGATGCCAGTGCTTTTTCTCCAGGTGCCGCTTCGTATGAGAAGACTCTCGCGCAGTCCTAACCAGAGCGGAACCTGCTCGACGGTCGGTGTGGGAAAGGTGGTGGTGTCCAACCAGTGTTGGATGGCTGAACGGTTCACATTCTCCTGGAGCAGTGAAGCGGCAGCGGGAAGAGTCGCTAGAAGCTCCCGGCGGACGCCCGGAGTGAGTAAGCGATCTACCGCTTCCAGGGACTCCTCAATCGCTCTGGTGAGCGCCTCTTCCAGACGGAGGCGGCGTTCGTCTTCTCCTCCCTGGGTGCCGATTCCCCCCATCAGCACCGGCAACCACTGATCTCGTCTGGTCAACATGGCGACCAGCATCCGTTCCAGGCGGGTGAGATCGTTGTCCAACCGCTGTAGTAGGGTGGTGATGGCCCACTGTTGGGCGTCGGAGCCCCGTTCCGCCTCCAGAATGGTGTCCCTCGCCGTCTGTCGGTAGAGCGGTGTGGCGTCCTGGGTGATCTCGGGTTGCGCCCCGAAACGCGTGCTGATGGGCGCTTGTCTCGTCAGTAGAGCGCAGAGACCGTCGATGGTGAGAACACGCAGCCGCATGGGGTGTGCCACCAGATGCCAGCCCTGTGCCTTATCTCGTTGCAGGACTGCCCGGGCCAGTCGCCAGGTGTGGCGTTCATGCTCCGCTTCCGGTTCCGTCTCCTGTCGGGCGGTGGTGAGAGCGTCGATGATCCGGGCGCGCATCTCTGCCGCTGCTTTGCGGGTAAAGGTGATCGCCAGCACCTCTTCCGGCTCCTGAACGGTGGCCAGCAGCGTGAGGACGCGCTGGGTCAGCAGAGCGGTCTTGCCGGAACCGGCGGGGGCCTGGACGATGAAGGAGCGCTTGGGGTCGAGCACCTCATGGCGGATCGAGGCGTCTTCCGGGGCTGAGGTGGTGTTGATAAGGGGAGTGGTCACGGTTGCATCCCTCCGGCAAGGGGCGTGTTCGGTCCGGTGGAGTGATCGGTCATGCGACACCCCTTTCGAAGATGCGGCAGATGGCAGGGTAGGGGCAGTGGTCGCACGCTTTGGGTCGTGGATCCACCGGGGCAGCGCCCGCTCCGTAGGCCTCTGCCAGAGAGATCAGGGTCTCCTTCCAGCCGTCGAGTACCTTCTGCCAGCTCTCCGGAGTCTCCTCGTCCATCAGCGCCTGCCATGCGCGGATTCCGGGCTGATACTCTTCCCGGTCGGCGATGCCGATGAAGCGGCTGCTTTCCGGGCGTGTCTGGGCAAAGGCGATGGCGGAGACCCGCTGCTCCAGAGCGATGGCATAGAGGGGAAGCTGCGGCTCTTCTGGACGGGGGCCGAACCACGATTTTGCGCTGAGGGTGGCCGCGGTTTTGTAGTCCAGAAGCAGGTGGCTGCCATCCTCCAGTTTGTCGATGCGATCGGCGCGGATGGAGAAGGTGATCCCGGCCAGTTTCGCTTCAAGAGCGCTCTCCCGATGGGCGATGGTGAACGGTAGCTCCCGCCCTCTCTCCAAGGTGAGCCACCGTTCCAGAATCGTCTGCAGACGGAGCGTCTCCCTCTTGAGAAACGGTGTGGAAAGACCTCGACTCTTCAGGGCGGGCCTCTCAGCATCGATCACCTCTCGGGCGATCTGTTCAATCTGTACTCTGCCCTCCTCTTCGGAGTGCGTGGCCAGAGTCTCCGAGTCCTTGATCCACGCCCCCAGACGGTGCAGAGCGGTGTGGACCACGGTGCCGCGTTCAAGAGGGGTGAGCGTCGGCTGCGGTTCATCCAGAGGTTCGGAACGCAACCGGTAGTGCATCACCGCCTGAAACGGACAGGCCGCCTGCGCCTTCAACACGCCACTGCCACCATACACCGGATTCTCGCGCTCCTTTTTCGAAAGAGGGGGCGCGTGGGTATCCAGTGCCACCCACTCGACAACCGGAGTCGCTTGTGCCTGCTGGAAGAGCCAGAGCGGCAGGGGCGGGTGGTGGATCGCTTCTCTGGTGAGCAGAGGTGTGAGATCACTGAGTGTCTCGGTGGCGACGGTCATCCCGTCCGGTGTGGGCAGATCCATGATCAGAGGCGTGGGAGACAACGCCCGGTCCTCCTCCATCTCGGCATGGCTGAAGATCACCAGTGGCGCCGCCCCTTTTAGACGGTTGACGACCCGTTCGGCGAAGAGTCGCTCTCGTTCTGCCGTTGCCCGAGGCAGGCTATGTTGACGTTGCAGAGGCCAGGGAAGAAGGGGGTTGGGAGACGGGGCTCCGGGAAAGCGGTCATCGGTCATGCCCATCACCCAGAGGGCGTCGAATTTCTCGCCCGCCGCCTCCAGGGTACCGAGAACCTGAACGGGAGCCTGAGGTGATTGGGGTTGGAAGGTGGTCTCCCGAATGATGCGGCTCAGATGCTCCAGTGCGTCGGAGAGCGTCCAGAGTCCGCCGTCGATGCGCTCCAGTCCGGTGAGGGTGGAGAGGGCGTTGCGCCACGCTTCCACCGTCTGATACTCCGTGCTCTCCAAGGTGCGTTCACCCGGCCAGCCCATCGCCTCCAGAAGTTGGGAAAGAAGAGTGGCCCAAGCGCTGCCGGGACGTTGAACCGGTCCGCTCTCCAAGGTATCGACCAGTGTCAGAAACTGGTCGAGGTGGCGCTCCAGAATCGGACACGGAGGAATGGGCCTGCCGAAACGGATGAGACGACGACAGATGGTGCGCAGTGTGGTCAGGGAGAGATGGGTCTGCCCGAGACGGCGCAGAGTGGCATCCAGGCTACAGCGGTTGCTCCACTCCCGCTGTCCGCCCGCCAGAAACGGCGAGGTGAGCAGGCGACCATATCCAGCCACATCCAGAGGGGAGCGGATCGCTTTCAGTATCAACAACGCATCGGCGACCAGAGGATAGTCGCTGAGGCGCTCCCCCATGGAGATGTTGAAGAGTGGCCGCTCCGGGGCACGGCTTTCGAGGCTGGAACCGGGGTGGAGATGTTGGCGCATCACCCGTGCCACCTCGGCCCGCCGCCCGGCCAGATCGGGAACGACGATAGCGATGGTCATGGGATCCCGTTTCCGAGCGTCGTCGTCTCGACGGGGGTTCTGTTGATGGGTGATCAAGCGGCGCCGACTCCAGAGAGCGGCAAGGCGCAGTTCCGAAATGGGATCAGAGCAGGGGAGTCGCACCGCTGTTGCGGAAATCGTCTCATCAGAGAGCTGAGAAACCGCAACACCCTGCCGAGAGAGGGCGTCGAGCAGTGTTGAGATCTGGGGGGAGATGTCGTCAAAGCCGGCAAGCATCACCCCATCGGGCAGAGGGAGATGTTCAACGACATCGGTGAGGAGATCCGGCAGCCCCGCCTGATCCAGCCACCCCTGTTTTCGGCAGAGGGTGTGGTACTGTTCCGCCCAGCGGTGAAAGGTGGCGCAGTCGGGGTCGTGATCGATGAAGCGCTGCCACCCCTCCACCCGCCAGCCGTGGAGCAGATGCCACGCCTCCATGGCGTGTCCGGCGGCGGCATCGGGACGCAGCAGAAAGTCGTGATCCCCCGACTCTTCGATGATACGCTGCCAGAGGGTGCGCTCCTGCATCGGTGTCAGCAGCGTCTGCACCTGCACCGGTTCCAATTCTCCCAAGGGGAAGGGGCGATGGTGGAGCGGTCGGTTTCGATTCAAAAGTGCCAACCAGCACTGGCGCATCCAGCTATTGATGGGCACAATGTCAGGAGTACGCCAAACCGTGGCCCCGGAACGCTCCTGCTCATCGGCATGCTCTTCCCGCAGGTGGGCGGCC
This sequence comes from Magnetococcales bacterium, assembly GCA_015231265.1. Classification (GTDB taxonomy): domain Bacteria; phylum Pseudomonadota; class Magnetococcia; order Magnetococcales; family JADGBX01; genus JADGBX01. The sequence continues at coordinate 10,014 of JADGBX010000059.1, forward strand.
AGCCGTCGGTTGACGGTCAGAAGTGTGGTGCCGGGGAGCAGAGAGCTGAGGCGTTCCATAAGGTCTTGTTTCCTGATCGATGCAACGCTGCGGGTGGGCCGGGTTATCGTCGGATCGACCCTGTCTCATAAGCAGGATGAAAGGTGTTGTCGCGCATGTCCAGGAGTGGATACACACGGGGAGTGATTCCCTCGGCTCGGTTCTCTCTATGGATCGGCCTGTTGTTCGCCGTTCTGTGTGCTCCAGGTGCTCAGGGACTCCAAGCAGTTGCGGCTGAAAAGGGGGCGGACTCCCAAACCCCGGTTGCCGATTCCAAAACCTCAGAAAAACCCTCCGATAAGAGATCCGACCTCTCCCCCTCTCCGAAAACGGCACCCGCTTCATCAAACGCTGCCCTGCACCCCATCAGTGCTCAGGCGTTCTCCCAGATCGATCTGTCGATGCTCTGGGATCAACTGGCTCAGGCGGAGACCTACGCCGGTAAACAGCAGTGGGAGAAGGCCGATGCCCGTTATGAAGCGGCAGTCGAGACGTTGCAGGAGGTGCCTCTGATACGCGCTTCTCTGGTGCCGGAGTTGCTGGGACGTCGGGCTGCGATGTTGATACGCATGGAGGGAGATCACGAGCAGAAACGCGCACGCCATGCCGTTGCCAAGAAGGTGCTTGCGCTGGCTTTCAAAGATCTCTCCATTCTGGATGTGCGCGCGGCGCCGTCGCAGTTCTGGGTGGTGTCGGAGCTGGCGGCCCTCACCGGTGAGGGGCATATCGAACGGTTGGGCTTCGACGCCGATACCCTCGGGCCTCTGCTCTCGCCCATGGCGCGCAAAGCAGCCCGGACGACGGTTAACGCCGTGGAAGCTGCAGAACACATCCAACTGGAACGGGGGCGCAACGCGCGTTTGACCCAAATAATCGGTGAAGGGCATCCCATGGGGGTGATCACTCTGATCCAACTGGGAGATGCCTTCCGCTGGGCCGGAAGTGGTAACGCGGCGATCAAGCGCTATCGGACTGCAATGGAGCAGTTGCGGAAGCTGCCCTTGCACAACAGGTTGGAAGGGCAGCTCCTGGCCGCTGCCATTCAGAGCCGTATGGCGGATATCCGTTTCAAAGCCGGAGGGTATGCTGATGCCAAAGCGCTCTATACGCAGAATCTTGCGATTCTCACCGAGCTGTGGGGGGAGCAGGATCCCCGTTTGATCCCGACGCTGAACATGCTGGCAGCCATCGCTATTCACGACGATCACCATGAAGAGGCGGGCACTCTTCTCTACCGCGCACTGACTCTGTCGCGAATCCACCTGGGGTTTGAACACCCTCTTACCGGTGTGCTGGCATTGGAACGGGCGGACCAGACACTGATCATCGGCAAGTATCAGGAGGCGCGGCCCATGTATGTGGAGGTTCTGGACCGATTGGCGCGTCAGGAGGAGATCGACCGGCTCGCCTTTATCCGGATTCTCGACGGCATGGCGCGTATTCGCCACGAGGAGGGGGAGTATGCCAGGGCGTTGGGTGATTATCGCTTTGCCCTGGAGCTGTTGGTGGAAGAGCGGGGTAATGAGGATCCTGCGGTCTTTTCACTCCGGGAGCGTTACGCCGCAGCCATCGCCCGTCTGGAGACGCCTCTTTCGGAAGAGGCGCTTCGGAAAAGGACACTACAGGGCCGGATCAAGGAGATCCAGAAACGGCTCAATGCCATGGGTCTGGAGGCGGGGCCTGCCGACGGAATGGTGGGAAAGCAGACGCTGAATGTGCTCTACCGCCATCTCAAACAGCTTGGACTGCCCATGCCCGCCACCATCGATGATAAAAGCATGGACGAGGTGCTGCGGCATCTGCCACCAGTGAAGACGCCCCGCTCCGAGGAGACGGGGTGATATTTCCGAGATGGGCGCTTTCCCGGGCTTGAAGAGATGGGGGATTTGCGTTTATTCTCAGGGCATGCATCATGTGCATACACCCTCTTTCATTCATGTCGAATCTTCTTGATCGTGTTCTGAACAATGCGAATGCTCTTGGCTGTTCTCCTGTTTATTACCCTTGGTTCCGTCGGGTTTCTGTTTTGGCAGTATCTGACGCCGGATCTCGATACTGGGCAGATCCTGACCGAGAACAACTGTGGAGTGTGTCACGACCTCTCTCCGGCCAGTCAGGTCAAAAAAGGGCCGCCGCTCTGGCGTGTCTTCGAGCGCAAGGCCGGCACGGTCAAGGCGTTTCGCTACAGCACGGCATTTCTACAATCGGTGGAGACCCACCCCTTCCGCTGGCATGAGCGCAATCTTACCGCCTTCATCGAAGATCCCAATCGTTTCATTCCCAACACCAGCATGATCCAGAAGCAGTCGCGTCATGAACTCTCCTTCGAGGGTGTGACGGAGGATGCCAATCGCCGCGATATCGTCGCCTATCTTAAAAGCTTGCGATAATCCGAGTACTCCGTCAGGCATCAGACCAGCCGGAAGAGCCGTGTTTCCCTTCCGACCGATCTTGGTGTAATGACGCCTCAGAGTGTTCGCATCATGGTGTGAATAGCGGTGTCATCCACCACACCACTGCGCTCGGCGAGCTGTTTGAAGCGTTGGAAGGCGGCACGAAATCGAGACTCTTGCGTGTTGATCTCGTAACCGAGAGCGCGCATGCGATCGTGAAAGGCGTGCCGTCCAGAGTGTTTGCCGAGTACGATTCTCTCTCCATGCCAACCAACCTGTTCCGGGCGCATGATCTCGTAGGTGTCGGCACACTTGAGAACGCCATCCTGATGGATGCCCGACTCATGGGCAAAGGCGTTGCGCCCCACGACCGGTTTGGTGGCGGCAATAGCATAACCCGTCAACGCTGATACGCGCTGTGAACAGGCTCCCAAGCGTCCGGTATCCACGGTGTGGATACGGGGAAACTGCTCCGGTTGGATGGTCATGGCCATCACCACCTCTTCGAGTGCGGCATTGCCTGCCCGCTCTCCGATCCCGTTGACCGTGCACTCCACCTGATCCACACCCTCCTGAATCGCTGCGATGGAGTTGGCGGTGGCCAAACCGAGATCGTTGTGGCAGTGCACCGACCAGCGCACCGCCTCCGGATGGGCAATCTTCTGTCGCACGTTCTCCATGGTTTCGCGAACAAAGGTGCCGAACCATCCCGGCATGGCACACCCGACGGTGTCCGGGAGATTGATGGTGGTGGCACCGGCGTCGATGGCTGCCGTGATGACGCGGGTGAGAAATGCCGATTCCGTGCGGGTGGCATCCTCCGGTGAGAACTCCACATCATCGGTGATGTTGCGGGCCATTCGAATTGCCGAGACCGCCTGCTCCACAACCTGATCGCGGGTGAGTCCGAGTTTGTTGCGTCGATGGAGAGGAGAGGTGCCGATGAAGCAGTGGATGCGCCTCTTCTCCGCCTGGGCGATGGCGGCGGCAGCGGTTTCGATATCTTCCCTGCGGGCACGACTCAACGCGCACACCGTGGTGCGTCGGCCGATGGCACGGGCAACCGCCTCGACGGCAGCAAAATCGCCGCGGCTGGTAATGGGAAAGCCCGCTTCGACCACGGATACCCCCATCTCGGAGAGGAGGCGGGCGATCTCCACCTTGGCCGCAGCATCAAGGGCGATGCCGGGGCTCTGCTCTCCATCGCGCAAGGTGGTGTCGAAGAGGGTGATCGGTGCAGGTGTGCTGGTATTGGTAATCGATGCAGTCGCATCGGTTGAATGGCTGTTCATGGTGCTCTTCTCCTGACTCTACTGCCGGACATATCGGTTGCCGCTTCATGCGGCACTGACAAAGGTATCGGGCTCTTCCGCCGACGGGGGATAAGGTGTTCTCGTATGGATGCTGCCTTACGGCAGTCGCGTCCAAGTCAGAAGAGAGGCGTGTCGTGAACGGAGGGCAGTACGCCATGTGCCGACTGGGGTATGCACGGGGGTGCCGTGGTGGGAGGTCCGTGTTGTTGTGTGGGGTGCTAACATAGCGTGTTCTCTCAAGAAAACGCACGGGGAAGGCAGGAGCCGGATAAAACGCAGTGAACCGTGCCTCCCACGTTGGAAGGCCGTGCGTAGTAATAAACGGTCAGTTCACGTCCAACAGGGGGATTATAGCGAGTGTCGCCGAGGGAGCACGCTTGGTAGCAGGCCGAATGCGGGCAGAGAAACGCGACCGAAAACCCGGAAGTGGGGTCGGTTGGTGCAGGCTCTGATTGTGTGATGGCGCTGAGAGGCGTTCATCGTCACTATCCCGTGTGCATTCGGTTCAAGAAAGGGTGAAGGTTCTCGCCTTCACAACTCCACGATAGGGAGCCTTTGAGAAAAAGACAAGCAGTTAATGTGCCGGGAGGGTTTTGTCGAAGGAAGGATCATCCGTCAGAAGACCCATCGTCGAGACAGCGGCCTTGCCGAAGCATCTCGGTCATCTTCTCCGCCGGTTGCGGGGCGCTGAAGAGAAAGCCCTGCATCTCGTTGCAGCGCAGATGGCGCATGATCGACAACTGCTCCTTGGTCTCAAGACCTTCGACGATCACCGTCTGATCCAGGCTGTGGGCCATGGCGATGATGGCGGTGACAATCGCCTTGTCCCCGGCGTTCTCGTTGATGTGGTTGACGAAGGAGCGGTCGATCTTGAGTGTTTTGAATGGGAACTGCCGCAACTGGCTGAGGGAGGAGTAGCCGGTTCCGAAATCATCGATGGAGAGCTTGACGCCGAGGGAGTTGATGCGGTTCAACATGGCGACGGCCTTATCCACATCGTCCATGATGGCGCTCTCGGTGATCTCCAGATCCAGAAGCTGCGGGTCGAGCCCGGTCTCCTCGATCAGGGACTCCACCAGACTTGCAATATCCTGACGTTTGAACTGGATCGGCGAGATGTTGACACCCACCCGCACCGGAGGCAGACCCATGGATTGCCACTGGGCCAACTGGTGACAGGCAGTAGAGAGTACCC
>JADGBX010000005.1 GCA_015231265.1 Magnetococcales bacterium
GCCACCGTCATGGGAATGGCCGTCAACAGCATGCCGTGTTCTCCCGGTTGGCCCAGGCGATCGACCCGGATGATCAGATCCGCTATTCCTGCAGTCGGATCGGGATAGCCATCATCCAGACCGATATCGAGTGTTGTTTCAGGATGACGACGCATGAATGTGGCGGCGTGGGGCGTTAGCCAGTGAACACCAAAAGAGGAGGGCGAGATAATGCGGAGTGTTCCCCCGCCGTGTTCTTCCGTATCAACCACCTGACGGTCCGCTTCATGGAGCTGCTCCAGGATGTTGCGGCAGCGGTAGAAGTAGATTCGACCGGCATCGGTGAGAACCACCTTGCGCGTGGTGCGATGAATCAGTGTCACCCCGAGCCGTTTTTCCAAACCGGCAATGCGTTTGCTGATCACCGGTCGTGTCACTTTCAGCCGTCGGGCTGCATCGATGAAGCTTCCTTCTTCGGCGACGGCAACCAGAGCGCGCATCTCTACCAGATGGTCCATGACTCTTCTGCTTTAAAAAGGGAATTGAAAGGATCGCGGCATGCGTCGGTTGAATGGTTTGGCAAGAAATATCTTATGAATCAACGAAAAAACCCTCCTGCCAGGAGTTCTGGTCCAAGCCGGTGATGCCACTATGCGCGTGGAGAGCGGCGGACAGTCGTGGTCAACACGCCCTAGGGCGTATCAGAGCATAGACCGCAACAGCTTCCAACAGGAAGAGTCCCCAGAATACCACCGAAATGGCCAGTGGGGTCGGGAGAATTTTTGACGTACTCAAAGAGGGGGGGATTTTGAAATTGCTCGGGCGTCCATCCAGGTAAAGAGGTGCATGATCCACTGGGGACTCGACATGCTGGGGGAGAAGAGTCGGTTTGAGTCCCATAAGCTTCCTGAAATGGAATCAGAGCTGAGAATTCTCCCCTATTAAATCAGATAGATAATTTCTGAAATTGGCATTCAGAAAGATGACGCGCTTAAAAATAGATTCAATGGTTCTCTTTCCGTTGATTATTATGGGCTGTTTCCGTTTCATTCCTGTTGACGGTGAGAAATCAGCGATTAAGCATCTGATTTGTGTTGCGCCGTTCGGACTCTGCATATTATTGTTCACTTCCCGGAAACGGATGGGACGAAGGGGCCTGTAGTTGAAAAGCGTGAGCTTGCCGGTTTGCTGCTGGTTTGCAAGGCTCTGGATTTTTTGATGATTGTAGCATTGGTGCATGTGGTAAACTGTGTGTGAAAAGAAGTTGTTGCGCGGTAGTAGGCTGAATCCATGCAACAAGAGTTTCTGAATGACGTGAACCGTTTCGTGCGTGAGTGAAGTGGTTTTCTCCCCTCCCTACTCTTCGATAATAAGGGGTAACAAGTGCCCGACATGGATGCCCACCCATGATCCGCGTGTTCAAGCACTACATATCCCGTTGGTCTCTGCTTCTGGTGATGCTGGAGTCGGCTTGGTTCTATTTCTCTGTGTACGCCGGAGTGACCGCAAGGTTCTATGGATATCCTCAACCTGATGATATCCACGGTGATCTTCTGATGCCCAAAGCCGCCTTTTTCGCTTTGGTAATGATCGTCAGCATGACGGCCATGGGCCGTTACCGGCACATGTTGGAGGGAGGAGTGTTGGGGGATGGGTTCGTCGGTGAGAGTTTGAATGTCTTCCTCAGCTTTCTCATCGGTTTGATAGCCGTGAGTATGGGGTTCTATCTCTTCCCGAATATGTTTATCGGCCGCGGGGCTTTTGCTTGGTCTCTTCTGGTGGCGTTGTTGGGCATACTGGCGATTCGTTGGTTTTTTATCAATTATGTTATGGATATGGCGCATTTGAAACGCCGCGTTCTGATTTATGGTGCTGGGAGCAGAGCCAAACTGCTGGGTAATTTCACCGATGATCGTAATGTGGATCATCTGTTCGTCGGGTATTGGCCGGTAGAGGGTGAGTCCGTGCATGTGGAAGAGCAGTATACATTGCGTGATTCCCGGGGTTTGTCCCACTGTGTCAGGGCGCAGGCCGTTGATGAGATTGTTATTGCTCATGATGACAATCTGCACGAAGCTTCCATGACCGAAATTCTCGATTGCAAAACCCTGGGTGTGCGGATACTTGATCTCCCCGGGTACTTTGAACGAGAGCAGCGCATGATCAATATGGATGTGCTGGGTTCCTGTTGGTGGATCTTCAATTCCGACGGTCTCAGCCGCGGACCGCTGCGAGAGATTACGAAAAAGGTGTTCGATATCGGTTCCAGTCTCCTGATTCTGTTTCTTGGATGGCCCATCATGCTTCTCACAACGGTGGCCATCTGGATAGAGAGCCGTGGAAAAGGGCCGATTCTCTTCATCCAGGACCGGGTCGGCTATGGTGGTCGAATCATCCAGGTGATGAAGTTTCGCAGCATGCGGACGGATGCTGAGAAGGATGGAGTCGCACGCTGGGCACAGAAAGATGATGATCGAGTTACCCGTGTCGGACGTTTTATTCGCAAAATGCGAATCGATGAGATGCCCCAGATTTTCAATGTTCTGAAAGGGGAGATGAGCTTGGTGGGACCGCGTCCCGAGCGCCCACATTTCGTCGATATTCTGAGTAACAAAATTCCCTATTATAAAGAACGATTGCGGGTGAAGCCGGGAATCACGGGTTGGGCGCAGATCTGTTACGGCTATGGCGCCTCCGAACACGATGCTGCTGAAAAGCTGAAATATGATCTCTACTACGTGAAGAATCACGGACTCTTTTTCGATCTGCTGGTGCTTGTTCACTCCATGGAGGTCGTGCTGTTTGGTTGGGGGGCTAGCAGTCCGAGATGGGTCGAAACTGCCGAACGACGAAAGCGAAGACAGAATAAGTAAAAGGGAGCGTTCCCAGAGCCGTGCCTGAATGCGGTGTACTCTCCTGTGCATTGGCGGTATAATGCCGCCCTTTGATAACGCCATCACACAAAGAAGTCGCCTGTCCAGTGAGCGGCCGTAAACGGTTGAGGCATCCGGAATCGTATGCAGGAATTCGAGTTACGTGACATAATCTATCTCGTCTTCACGCACCTTCGCGGCATGTGGCGCCACCGGTGGCACATGGTCTTCATGGCGTGGTTTATCTGTATTACCGGTTGGACGGCCGTTGCTTTCATGGAGGATCAGTACGTCTCCCGTGGACGGGTGCTGATCGAAGATCCTCAGCGGCAGATATCTCCGTTTCTCAAAGGGATCATGAGTGAGACCGACGTCACCATGGAAGCCCGCAAGATTCTTGACCACCTGCTCAGTCGTCCCAATCTGATCAAGGTGATTCAGGAGACCAGCCTGGCACACCGGATTGAAAAAGAGCATCAGCTCGATGAGATCATCAACATGTTGCGGGCGCAGTTGTCGGTGAGTCCCAGCCGGGGCAACGTCTATATTATCTCCCACCGTTCCAATGAGCGTACCATTACCACCGAGGTGGTGAAGGTGCTGCTCAACATCCTGATGCAGGACTCCATCGATGTGATGACTGCCAGTCAGGCGCGTCAGGCACAGAAGTTCCTTGAGAACCAGATCGGCGAATATGAAGCAAAAGTCGCTGTTCAGGAGCAGGAGTTGCGGGAGTTCAAGAGCAAGAACCGCTTCAACCTTTCCGGAGGCCGGGAAGGCTACTTCAAGGAACTCAAGAAGATGAGCGCGCAGTTGGAAGAGGCCAACCTCAAACTGCGCACGACGGAAAAACGGCGTGAGGAGTTGAGTCGTCAGTTGATGCGCATGGAAGAGCAGTCCTCGCCCGTGCTGGAGATCGAACAGCGGATTCAGGAACTGGAAGCGCGTTTGGATGAGCTGCTGGGTAAGTTCTACATGAAGGGTGGCCGCAAAATGCCGCTCTATAACGAATCCCATCCGGATGTGATCTCCCTGCGTCGCCAGATTGCAGCAATTGAGCAGCAGAAGATCGACAAACTCAATTGGCTGGAAGAGGTCAGGGACAACCCTGCCCAGTGGGAGATGGATGTGGATCCCATCTACCGCAAGATCAAAATTGATATCTCCGACCTTGATGTGGAGTTGATCAGTCTGCGGGAGCGGGTACAACAGCTTGAGAATCGACTCAGCGAACTGCGGCAACTGGAGAAGCAGATTCCAGCTGTGGAGGTGGAGTTGATCCGCATGGAACAACATTTCAGTATGACGAAAGAGCGCCTGTTGGCCCTGCTTAACAAACAGAGCGCTGCCCGTTTCTCCGGCGACGTGGCGGAAGGACTCAGTAAGGAAGTGCGTTTCCGTATTATCGAACAGCCTTCGGTGCCCACCCGTCCCGTCGGACCCAATCGTCCTCTCTTCCTGACCGTAGTGCTGATTGGTGCGGTATTGGGAGGGGTCGCATTGGCGCTCTTTCTTTCAGTGATTCGCCCTGTGTTCGATAGCCCGGCAGCTCTGAAAAAGGAGCTGGGGCTTCCGGTCCTTGGTATGGTCTCAATGGTTGATGAGGGGCCTGGCATGGCCTTCTTCTCATCCAAGCCGCTCTTCGTCATTATTGTGATTATGCTGATGGGTTCCTATGCTGGCATCATGATGTTTTCGCATTTGATGTAAGTGGAACTCTTCCGGTTTGCACTCTCTGCCGCCGAGCCGCTGTTGTCTCGCCTCGGGAAATGCAACAATAGAATAAAGAGATGGTCGGAGATGTGGAACGTTTCACAACGTCCCACATCGAGCCGAATCATCATCCACTCATAAATCTGTTTGGAAACGTCTTCTTTCCGGTGCTACCCTGATGTTTGATCAGTGAGTGAACGAGACGGAGAGGCATGAAACCATGCAATACACACAAAATCCCCGGGTGGGTGAGGTTACGGATGTTCCGCCCGACGCCCCTCCGAGTCCCTTTGACAATCAGAACTTCTCTGTACGCAAGAAGGTTGTGCTCGATTTCGAGCGCCTGAAAAGCAAGGGTATTCTTACTCCCGATATCGGACGCAGTGCTGTTGCGGAAGAGTACAGGGTGATCAAACGTCCCCTGTTGATCAATGCTACGGATCGCAGCCCTTCGCAGCCACGGCACGCTAATATGATCATGGTGACCAGCGCCTTTCCCAAAGAGGGAAAGACCTTCACCGCCATCAATCTGGCCATGAGTCTTGCGGCGGAGATGGACAACACTGTTGTCCTGGTGGACGGTGATGTGGCCAAACCATCGGTCAGCCGCATTCTTGGTTTCAAGGCCAAGGTTGGCCTGATCGACCATCTTCTGGGCAAGGTGGATCACTTCTCCGATGTCCTGATCAGAACCAATGTCCCTAAATTGATGCTGTTGCCATCGGGTCGCCGCCATCACCACGCCACTGAGCTTCTGGCCAGTGAGAATATGCGGTTGCTACTCAATGATCTGGGTTCCAGTGGTCCTGATCGGATCGTCGTCTTCGATTCACCGCCACTTCTCGTGACCACCGAAGCGCGCGAACTTGCCCGCAATATGGGGCAGATCGTTATGGTCGTCGAAGCGGAACGCACGCCTCAGATTGCCGTTAAAGACGCTTTGCAGCAGTTGGAGAACCTGGAAATCGTCGGTTTGGTGCTCAATAAGACCCGCGCCCGCAACAGTGGTGGTTACTACTACTACGGTTACGGCGGCTATGGTGGTTACGGCGGCTATGGTGGTTACGGCGGCTATGGTGGTTACGGCGGTTATGGTAGTTACGGCGGTTATGGTGGTGGCAAGAAGAAGAGCTTCTGGAAACGGCTTTTCGGACTCTGACAGGCTATCGATATTTTTTTAGGGGCGGGGGTGTCGTCATGAGATCCAAGCCCCTGTTTCGTCGCGAAGAAGCCAGCTCCCGGTTTCCGTTACATGGTGAAAGAGCATGACAGACTACTCTCCCATTCTCTGCGTGGTCGGTGCTCGGCCCAATTTCATCAAGATTGCGCCGATTCTCTCCGCCTTGCGCAGTGATCCCATCTCCATGCCTGCTCGACTGGTGCACACCGGTCAGCACTATGACGATGCCATGAAGGAGACCTTCTTTCGCCAATTGGGCATTCCCGATCCTGATGTGGATCTTGGCGTCGGATCCGGCTCCCATGCGGCACAGACTGCCGAGATCATGAAGCGGTTCGAACCGGAGATCGATCGTTCCAAGCCTGAAGCGGTGTTGGTGGTCGGTGATGTCAATTCAACGCTGGCCTGTGCCCTGGTAGCAGCGAAGAAGGGGATTCCGGTGATCCATGTGGAAGCGGGTTTGCGCAGCTTTGACCGCACCATGCCGGAAGAGATCAACCGCATTCTTACCGATCAGCTCTCCGATCTTCTCTTCACCACGGAGCGAGACGCCAAGGTTCAGTTGGTGAAAGAGGGGATTCGTCCGAAGAAAGTGCACTTCGTCGGCAATGTGATGATCGACTCCCTGACGTCGGCATTGCCGAAGATTCCGAAAGCATCTGATGTTGTCGCTGAACAGTTTCCGGAACTGGATGATTTTTCCACCGAGCCCGGGAGCTACGGAGTGATGACCCTGCACCGGCCTGCCAATGTGGACGATCCGGAAATGTTCGAACGCATAGCCCAGACCATTCGCGATGTCAGTCGGCGGATTCCTCTGATCTTTCCGGTTCATCCTCGCACTCAGGCGCGCATCAAACAGTTCGGATTGGAGATGTTGATCGGCTCACCGCCGCGTCCGGGTCTGCCTACCGGACGGATTCTTATGATGCCACCTGTGGGTTACATGGAGATTCTTAGTCTCATGGCCGGGGCGAAAATGGTTCTGACCGACTCCGGAGGTATTCAGGAGGAGACGACGGCTCTGGGCATTCCGTGTCTCACCATGCGGGAGAATACGGAACGACCCATCACTGTGGAGCAGGGGGCCAATACGATCGTTGGTACCGACCCTGATGTGATCCTTAGTGAAGTGAATGCCATTCTTCAGCACGGTGGAAAAGCAGGAAAGGTGCCGGAGTTGTGGGATGGGCAGGCAGCACTCCGCATAGCGCGCGTTCTCAAACAGCGGTATGGCAAGGATCGGGCTGGTCTGAAGGGGTAAATCATGTCCCATAAGGATCTATCCGTTCCGAACAGCACCGAAGCGCCCGACCGGATTGTCAATGCGTTCACCGTCGATGTGGAGGATTACTATCAGGTTTCCGCTTTCGAGAAGCACATCGACCGTTCACAGTGGCCGCAGTGGCCCAGCCGGGTTGAGGCCAACACCGAACGCCTCCTGCAGCTCTGCGATGATCATGGTGTACAGGGTTCTTTCTTCATTCTGGGGTGTGTCGCCGAGCGCTCTCCCCAGCTTGTTCGCCGTATAGCCGAGGCAGGACATGAGATCGCCAGCCACGGCTACGCCCATATCCGTGTCTCCGATCAGACGCCTGATCAGTTTCTTGAGGATGTCAGTCGAACCCGTCACATTCTGGAAGAGATTTCCGGTCAGCCGGTGATCGGCTATCGCGCTGCCAGTTACTCCATTGATGCTCGCTCGCTCTGGGCGCTGTCGTTGCTGCACAGGGCGGGGTATCGTTACAGTTCCAGCATCTACCCCATCCATCACGACCACTACGGTATGCGGGAAGCACCCCGTTTTCCGTTTCGGCTTCAGTCGGGAGAGGGTGGGACGGAGCCGTGCGTACCGGAACTTCCCATCACCACGCTTGAGGTCGGCAATCGTCGTTTACCTTGTGGCGGAGGCGGCTGGTTTCGCCTGTTGCCGTTTGCCGTTCATGCCTGGATGTTCAATCGAATATTGCGGAGCGATCATCATCCCGGTCTCTTTTACTGTCACCCCTGGGAGTTGGATGCCGACCAGCCGCGGGTGCCTGATCTTCCGGCGAAAACCCGTTTTCGCCACTACGTCAATCTCTCCCGCATGCCGCATAAGATCGATCAGCTTCTGGGAGCGTTTCGCTGGAGCCGGATGGATCGGGTATTTCGGAGTGTGATCGAACGTGCTGCATCATCATCAGATGGCGGATGCGTTGACAAATAGCTATACTGATCGTTTGATAAAAAAACACCGTTTATCAGGAACGAGATCGATATAAAACACCGTTTATCAGGAATGAGATCATGGATCCGGAGCGCTCCCTTTCCCCTCAAGAGAGAGATCACCTTGCCAATCTGCTGAAAACCGCTGAAGATCCCGTCGCACTCGGCTGGACTCTTCTGACCGATGTTTCACTTCCCAACAACATCTGGCAGGCGATTTACTGTTTCCAACGTGCTGCCAAGAAGGGGTGTCCTGACGGTCAATGCTCTTTGGGCCGTATGTTTGAAGAGGGCAGGGGCTTTGAACAGGATGGTGCCGATGCGGCCGACTGGTACCGCAAGGCGGCTGAACAGGGGCATGCCGAAGCCCAGCACCGACTCGGGGCGCTCTACGCCTACAATCAGGAAGTGCCCAAGGATTATGAGGAAGCGTTGCGGTGGTTTCATCTTGCTGCAGAGCAGGGGTATGCCTGGGGTGAATGTGATATCGGGATCATGCATGAGTTCGGGCACGGCGTATCGCAGGATCTCGACAAAGCGGTGGCGTGGTTTGAAAAGGCGGCACTGCGTGGCAATGGCGTTGCGCGTTCCAAACTGAGTCTGCACAGGAAGAGTCGGGTCGAATAGTGTTGTGAATAGGGAGTGTTCGTTGTTCTGCCGCTCTCCAATTCTTCTCTTCACCTTACAGCAGAGTCTGGTTGGCACTCTCAAGCACCTTGATCGCTTCACGGAGGAGACCCTATGACCAGCGACCCTGCGTCTCTGCAGGTGCGAACCATGCAGGAGGCCGATCGGGCAGCCTGGGATCGTTTCGTTCAGGACCATCCGGAAGGGACCTTTTTTCACCTTTCCGGTTGGCTGACCGTGTTGCGTGAGGCGTTCGGTCACCGAAGCCATGCCCTGCTTGTGGAGGATGCCTCTGGTATTCGCGGGCTCTTCCCTCTGGCACGTATTCGGAGTGTTCTGTTTGGTGACGCGTTGATCTCTCTGCCCTTCTGTGTTTACGGTGGTGTGCTGGCCATTGATGAATCTGCCCGTCTTGCTCTGGAAGATGCGGCGATGGATCTGGCAAGAGAGTTGGCTGTCGATCATCTGGAAGTTCGTAATCAAACCCCGCGTCGTGATGACTGGCTACGTAAGGATCTCTATGTGGGGTTCCGCAAGGAGATCGATCCCGATCCCAGTGTCAATCTCATGGCGATTCCCCGCAAGCAGCGCGCCGAAGTGCGTCGGGGTATCCGGAATGAACTGGTCTCGGTTATCGAGAGTGATACCGATCGCTGTTGGCAGATCTATGCCGAGAGTGTTCGAAATCTGGGCACACCGGTCTTTTCAAGACGTTACTTCCGTGTTCTCAAAGAGGTGTTTGGTGAGGCGTGTGAAGCGCGTGTGGTAGAGAAGGATGGAGAAGCTGTCAGTGCCGTGTTGAGTTTCTACTATAAAAATGAGGTTCTTCCCTACTATGGGGGTGCTTTGTGGAGTGCGCGTCGTATCGGGGCGTATCCCTTCATGTACTGGGATCTCATGGGTTTTGCTGCTCGGGAGCATGCAGCAACCCTGTTCGATTTTGGTCGTTCGAAGAAGGGGAGTGGATCCTATAATTTCAAACGCTATTATGGGTTCGAACCAACGCCGCTCGCCTACGAATACCATCTTGTCAAAGCCGATAGCATGCCCAATGTCAGCCCGACTAATCCAAAGTATCGGCTGTTTATCGAGATGTGGAAGCGCTTGCCTGTTCCGGTCGCTTCAGCCCTTGGTCCCATGATTGCGCGTCATTTGGGTTAGCACTTTCTGGCCTGCTCTCTGGATCTGGCTGGCAGAGCTTGTTGTGGCGTAAAAATTGCAGAATCAGCCGTTATGTTCACGATGTCACAGTACAATTCCTTTCGAATCCGAGTTGTGGTTTGCGGAAAGGTCATCGTGGTTTCATTGTAGAATATTGAGTCTTTCGTTCGACTTTCGCTGTCTGCGCAGGAGTCTATAGGAGCGACGTCATGTCGATGCAGTTCGGTAATTTCGGGATCAGAGTCCGGATCTGGATGTTGATCAGTTTGGCCCTGTTGTCTCTGGTCATTGTTGGTGTCGATGCTCTCTATACCATGCGCGGCATGATGATGGAGGATCGCCAGCTCAAAACCCGGCATCTGGTAGAGAGTACCTATGGGATCCTGGAGACCTACTACCATCGGGAGCGCAGTGGAAAACTCACTCGCAAGGCTGCCCAGAAATTGGCACTCTCAGCGATCAAGCGCATGCGTTATGACGCCAATGGCTATTATTGGATCAACGATACCGACGCCATCATGCTGCTGCACCCAATCAAGCCGGAGACAGTGGGCAAGGATCTCTCATCACGTCAGGATCCCGACGGTAAGTATCTGTTTCGTGAGTTCGTCTCGGTAGCGAAGAGTTCCGGAGAGGGGTACGTCGACTATAAGTGGCCCAAACCGGAGCTGGATCGCGATGTGGACAAGGTCTCCTTCGTTAAACTGTTTCCAGCGTGGAATTGGGTTATCGGAACAGGGATCTATGTCGATGACGTCGATACAGCTTTCTGGAACTTGGCTGTCAAGATGGTGGTGATCTTCACCATCGTGTTCTTGCTGCTTGGTGCTATTGGCTGGTGGATCGCTACCGGTATTACCAAGCCGATGGATGAGCTGGTGCATGTGGCCAAGCAGGTCTCCCAGGGTAATCTCGGTATTCATGTCAATACCGATCATCCGGGCGAAGTGGGCCATCTGGCAACCTGCTTGGATAGAATGGTGACCGATCTGAATGGGATCTTTAAGGGGATCCAGAAACAGGCGAGTGGACTGGAAGAGGCGTCCTCCTCACTGCGGGATGTCTCTGACAAGATGTCCGACGGTGTGCACGCTCTGAACGTGCAGTCGGAGCAGGCCAACAGTGTGGCGGAAGGACTGAAGGAGAATATGGAGAGCGTCTCCTCGGAGGTCCACTCTGCAGAGGAGCGCATGAGCGCGATCAACGCCGCCGCCGAGCAGGCCAACATGAACATGACCACTATTTCGGCAGCCGCCGAAGAGGCGAGCACCAACCTCAATACCGTGGCAGCCACCACTGAACAGGCGAGTACCAGTATGGCCCTGGTGCAGGAAGCGGCTGAAAGAACCAGCGGCAATGTCACCAATGTGGCCTCGGCAGTGGTCGGGATTAATCGCTCTCTTTCAGAGGTGCGCAAGCAGTGTGAGCAGGCCAGCACCGAGTCGCAGGACGCCAGTCAAAATGCATCGGGAAGTTCGGCGTTGATGGATCGTTTGGCCGGTTCGGCCCAGGAGATCGGCAAAGTGGTTGCCGTGATCAACAACATTGCTGAACAGACCAACATGTTGGCGTTGAACGCAGCCATTGAGGCCGCAGGTGCGGGTGAGGCGGGCAAAGGGTTCGCCGTGGTGGCCAATGAGGTGAAGGATCTGGCGCGTCAGACTGCAGAAGCGACCAAAATGATTTCTGAAAAGATCGATGAGATTCGGTCCCACTCCACTGAGGTTGCCAATGCATCTTCCGAGGTTTCCGAAATCGTTGAGCGGATTCGCGAGGCCAATGAAGAGATTCTCATGTCCGTGGATGACCAGAGTGCCAACGTCACTCAGGTTTCCACCTCCATGGATGATGTCTCCGAAGAGACCAGTGAAGTGACCAGACGGGTTGTGGAGTCCTCTGACGGCATCACCGAGGTGACACGCAATATGACGGAGATCGCTGCCGGTATCAGTGAAGTGACGCGAAATGTTTCCGAGGCCTCTTCCGGTATCGATGAGATGGCTCGCAACGTCAGTGATGCCTCTTCAGCGGCATCCAGGATCTCAGGTACGGTGGATGAAGTGGCAGGATCCTCCGGAGAAATCGTCGACTCCGTGCATACGGTTCGCTCCACGGCCGGTGAGATCCGAGTCATGGGTGAGACTGTCAATGAACGTGCGGATAATCTCAGTTTCGTGGCAGGTGAGCTGTCACGGATGATCGCCCGTTTCAGACTCGACTGATCTGTGAGCTGGTGTCGTCATCGTTAATATGGTTGCTGCATACGTGGACAGTGTTGAGAAGAAGGTGAGTGTGGCTGGGAGAGGGGATCGACATGTCGGATATTGAAGACCGACCGACGACTTTAGGACCTAGTGCGCGGAGAGGAGGAGGCTCCTCTCTCGACCGTATTCTGAAAGCGAATGACGTTTTCAGAAACGTTCATGCGCTTCGCAGCCGGTTGGAGCATCTTGGTAATGAGGGGGTGGAGATACTCTCTCAAACACAGGATGAAACGACAAAACAGTTGCAGGCATTTCTCGGTTCCCTTCGTGAACTCTCCTACCCTCTGGAGCAGTTGGCGCATCTCAGCCGTCCTGATCCGAATGAAATCGTCTTGGAGAAGGAGTTTTTTGATGCCCATCAACTCGTTTCGAGGATCTCTGATCGGCTGAGAAATGTCGCAGAACAGCGCTCCATCAGCATTGAGAATGCCATCCCGGAACACACCCGTGTGCACGCCGATCCTCTGATGTTGGGAGAGGTGGTGACCAATCTTCTGTTCAATGCCATTCGCTTCAGTCCCAAAGGAGAAAAGGTCACACTCTTTCTGCCGAAAAAGGTTCGGCCAATTCTTGCTGTATGGAATCGTGGTGAAGGTATCAAACCCGACGTGATCGACGATCTGTTTGATCACACCAGGGATCACACCTACTCGGGTGGAACCTCCTGGCATCTGTTTGGGCTTCCGCTCTGCCATGGGGTGATCGATGCGCACGGTGGACGGCTGCATGCCGAGTCTAAAGTGGGGGATGGCGTGGTGATGTCCATTCGGCTGCCATCGGCACGTCCTCGCGTGCTGGTGGTCGATGACTCCGAGATGGATCGTGACCTGATCAGCATGTACATTAGCACCATCGATGCCGACTGTATTCTCGCTGAAAATGGCGATGAGGTGTTGAAGATACTGGAGGATGGAATCGACAGTGACGGCAGCCTGCCTGATCTGATCATCAGCGATATCGTCATGCCGGGAATGGACGGTTTCGACCTTTTAGGTAAGATCAAACAGGTGAAGAGTCGGGCAAAGATCCCCGTGATCCTGGTTACTGGCGAAGAGAAGGTGGAGCAGCGGGTTCGGGGGTTTCGCATGGGAGCCGCGGATTTCGTCGTGAAACCGGTTGTCTCTCAAGATTTTATCGCCCGCGTCAGACACTGGATCGGATAGTACAAACCGGCAATTTCATAGAGTGACGTTGCCGGACTATAAAAAAGCCCTGCCATTGGATACCAACGACAGGGCTATCGATAAGCGAGTTTTCGCAGTGGATGTAAGCCTTATCTGACACCACACTTGTTCATATACGCGCTGTACTGCTTGTCGGTACCCATGATGTGTTCCACCAACCAGGTTTTTAGAAAGCCCAGCAGCGGCGTTGCCACCGACATATCTCCCCCCTGAATCTTCTCCACATAGCGTTGAACCTGACCGACCAGCTTGCGATGGGCCTGAATATGGGCTTCCATATCCGGGTAGTCGTGCTGTTCGAACAGCTTCTCTTCATAGGCAAAGTGATCAACTGCATACTGCACCAGATTGGGCAGGAGGGTGCCAACGGCTCGATCGGCCTCACCGGCGTTGATGGCGGCATAGAGCTCATTAAGCATGTTGACCAGTTGCAGATGTTGTCGGTCGATCTCTCGGATATTGACGCTCAAATCATCGACCCACTCCACCAACTTGCTGGTGTCGGTGGCATCGGCTGCCAGGACACCGCCTTGGTTGGAAGAACCCGTGCCTGCTCCACCTGATTGGAAGAAAGCGACGGAGTTGTGCAGTTCACTGGCTTCAAAGGAGAGGTCGGTGATGGTCTCGTTCATCTGTTCGGCGCGGTTGGCGGCGCTCTGGATGCCGCTGTCCAGCGTCTGAACCGCCCCATTCACCTGCGCTGCGCCCTGATCCTGCTCTTGGGATCCGGCAGAGATCTCTTCCACCAGAGAGGCGGTCTGTTGGATGGAAGGAACCAGCTTCTCAAGCAGGCTACCCGCTCGTTCCGCCACCTGGGAGCTTTGAGAAGAGAGTGTTGTGATCTCACCCGCGGCATTTTGTGAGCGTTCCGCCAGTTTGCGCACCTCTGCGGCCACCACGGCGAATCCTTTGCCGTGTTCCCCGGCGCGGGCTGCCTCGATGGCGGCGTTCAGCGCCAGAAGATTGGTTTGACGGGCGATCTCTTCGATGATGGAGATCTTCTCGGAGATCTCACGCATGGCACCCATCGCTTCGGAGACCGCTTCACCGCTCTCTTTGGCCTCCTGGGCTGCACGATGGGCGATCTCTTTGGTCTGAATGGCATTTTCGGAGTTCTGGCGTATGTTTGCGCTCATCTCCTCCATGGCCGAAGAGGTCTCCTGGACCGAGGCAGCCTGTTCGGTTGCGGTTTTCATGAACTCCTGAGAGATCTCTTCCAACTCACTGCTGCGATCGGCAACTTTGCCGGCAGACCCCTGAATATTTTCAATAATTTCCCGAAGCATCTGTGACATGGTCAGCATGGTGTTGAGCAGTATGCTCACTTCGTCCTGCCCCTTGGCGGGTTGGCATTTCACACTGAGATCGCCCTGGGCCAGACGCTGAAGATTGCTGCCACACTGCCGAAGAGGACGCACGATATCGGCGGTAACATAGAGGATGATGCCGATACTGATCAAACCGCCAAAGAGTGTAGCGAGCCACATGGCTAAATGGACTGCTTCGGTGGCTTCATTGATAGCAGCTTTGCTCTCTTCCAGATAGTGTGCTTGTCGTTCGCCGAGTGCGGCAATTGAGCTCTTCATGGTTTCGGAGTCCTCGTCGAACTCGCCCATGATCACATTGCCGGCTTCAATGCCCTCTTTCATATAGGCATTGGCCATGCGGGTTCCCGTGGCATAGAGGGCATCGAATGCTTTATTCAACGCGTCCAGAGTACGGAGCTGTTCACGATCATCCTGTGCCCGATAGGAGAGTTGGAGCTGTTCAGAACCTTGCTTGAACACTTCTGCAGCATCGCGGGCATCGTTGAAACCGTCAGGATTGTGCGTTGCCGAGACATCCGTCAGCCACTGTTGTACCTCAATGGTTGCTGCGACCATTTTGTCGATCGTCAGCATGTTGGGAATCGTGACCGTATCGAGTTCGTGCGTTGCTTCTTCTACAGTCGTGATCGACATATAGATATTAACGAAACCGATACCACCGATGATGCCGACCAGACCAAATGCAAAGAGCATCCGTTGCAGGATATTGAGTTTTGCGAGCATCTTCTCCCCCATGGATTTCCATCGATCTGCGATTATTGGCAGAGATGGTTGATTGGAATCCACTGTGTCTTGGACGTACGCGTTCACGCAATGTGAATGTACAGGTGTTCAGCCCATGCACCCTGATAATGAAACTCTGCAGTGCATGTCGCAGCCCCTCAACTGCATGTGGACTGTACACAATGAGTAAGACTTCAGAAGACAAGATGACGTGGAATCGTGTCTATTGCAAGGAGCAATTCGCGTAAATTAATCTTTAAAGAACATGCAATAATTGTTGTTTTTGATTGGACAAAAAAACGTGCCTGTCATTGGAGTTACCCATTGTCAGGCACGTATTGTCAGATCTTCCCCCACGAAAGAACACACTGTGTATAAAGCACGATACACGATTATGAGCCAAACATGTATCATGGGAAGAATGAATAGATCGTAATAATGCAAGAAATATATGTGTAATTGTTTGTCCTACACAGTACTGTTAGGAGTGTTCTTGCGATCCTGTAGCATGGTCAGAAGAGCGTGTGAAACCTTGGAAAGCTGCTCTTCCATTGTTTCCATGTGTGTCGTGAACAGATCCGGCTCGTAGGAGCCTCCGCTTGATGCCGCCTTGGCCTGAGTTTCTACTGCAAGGGCCGTCTTGGTCAGTTGGGTGGCGCCGATGGTTGCACTTTGCGACTTCAGAGTGTGTGCAGGACGGATGATCGTCTCAGGATCCTTGTTGTCGATCCCTTGGCGAATGGCCTGCAGATGTTTTGGCGCCGACTGAAGGAAGGTGTTGATGATTTTCTCAAACGCTCCAGGAGTCTGTTGCAGGCTCTCCTGCAGGATGGAGAGACGTTCCGGATCAATGAGATCATGGGACGACAGATGATACTGTGAGAGGGGTGTTGCTGTGTGCTTCCCCTCTTCAGTGCGTCGTTGATCAGACGATGAATCGGGTGGATCAAGGATCAGGGAATCCTCGCCGCCGCCACTGAACCAGACCGGTCCTGTTGTATTCGAGGAGGAGGAGGCCGACTGCTGGTCGGGTTTGGTCGAAGCAACGCCCGTCCAGCGCAGCAGCATCTTATGAACACTCTCCGTGTTGATGGGTTTGGTCAGAACATCATCCATACCGGATGCAAGACACTGTTCGTGATCCCTGCGGAAGGCGTTGGCGGTTGTTGCGATGATCGGTAAGCGCTCTTTACCCTTTTCGACGTTTTCACGAGCGCGATAGTGTTGCGTTGCCGCATAGCCGTCCATCTCCGGCATGTTGCAGTCCATGAATATCAGATCAAACCGTTCCTGTTCCAGCCGTTCTACGGCTTCACGACCATTGCAGGCCATCTGGAATGTGGTGATGCCCAGTCCGTTGAGAATACCGCTGATCACCATCTGATTGACACCATCATCTTCCACAACAAGAATCCGAACGCCATCCGGGATGCTCAGCGCAGGCGACGTCAACGCTTCACTGTGTTCCATCGCGATATTCGGAGAATCCGTTGCTGGAAGAGGCAGGGATACGGTAAAGAGGGTGCCTGTGCCGGGGGTCGTATCAACCTGAATCGTGCCGTTCATCTGCATGATGATCCGTCTGCTGATGGTCAGTCCCAATCCCGTGCCGCCATAGCGTCGGGTCGTTGAACTGTCCGCCTGGGTGAAGGGTTGAAACAGACGTGCCTTTTGAGCGTCGTCCATGCCGATGCCCGTATCTTCCACCTGGAAGACAATAGCGTCGTCACTCTTGCCTGGGATAACACGCAGTGATACTGCTCCCTCTTCAGTGAACTTCAAAGCGTTGGAGAGAAGATTCATCAGAATTTGCCGCAGCCGTGTGGAGTCCCCCGTGACCCATGTCGGGAGATCTTCGGAGATATGGGTGATGAAGCGAATACGCTGTTGATGTGCCAGTTCCTCGAACATCTCCGACAGGTGTTGCAGGCTGTGCTGTAGATTGAAGGGTATCGTCTCCAGTTCAAGCCGGTCGGCTTCGATTTTCGAGAGATCGAGAATATTGCTGATGATCTCAAGCAGAGTCTCTCCGGAGGTGCGCAGTGTCTGCATGTAGCGCCACTGTTGATCGGTCAACTGCGTAGTCGCCAGGAGTTCAGCCATGCCGAGCACGCCATTGAGCGGTGTCCGGATCTCATGGCTCATGGTGGCCAGGAAACGGCTTTTAGCACGATTGGCTTCATCTGCCGTCTCTTTGGCGCGCAGATTGGCTTCGGAGAGTTTGCGTTCCGTGATCTCCTCCAGAAACAGAATGCTCCCATCCCGGCTCTCCACCGACTCTTTCCAGGGGTGGCTTTCCCAGCGGATCCACCCCTCGTCGCCTCCGGGCATGACAATCTGTTCCTCATCACACCGGTGCTGCTGTCCGTCCAGGGTGCTTTCCAGAAGTGTTCGCCACCTGGGATCATTGCTGCTGGATTCCAGGATATCGGTGTGGAGATGGCCGACGTAGGTGGATTCTTGGAGGTGAAAGAGCTGCTGCCAACGGCGACTTGCCATCAGATAGCGCCCGTCATGGCCGAACATCGCCACGGCGGCCGGAGCGTGTTCGACGAAAAAAGTCAGACGACGGGTGGTGTGTTGCAGCGCTTCGTTGAGCAGACGCATCCGTCGGGCTACCAGTGCGACATACCCCAAAAGGCAGGCAATTGCCGCAGGAATGATGCCGTCGATATGCCATTGGGGATAACGTTGAGTCAGAGAGACCAGATAGCTGAACAGTTCATGCCGGTCGAACGACCAAAAAGCCGCTGCAAACAGCAGAAGTGCCAGACTCTTTTCTCGAATCAACCAGCGTGAATGCCATGCCTGGATCCGGTGTTCCTCTCTGTTTCGGGACATGGGTGCAGGGTCCATTTCAAAACAGCATTCTTGGGGTCTGGCACGACTCCGTACCGTATCCGACTCAGAGGAGCGGTCAGTGACGACGTGTGATGCCAGAGCGTTAACAGTGAAGAATCTTCCTTGGTTCGAAGGTGTGGTATGACCATGAGCGGAGTCGTGGTAGGCTGGTTCTCACGAGGTGGAGCGGACGTATCATGGCCAAGCAAACCCCATCCGTTGTCGATGCAAGGTGTTGTTCCACTCTCCTTTTCTCTGACCGTGAATGACGATCGACGAACAGAAGATCCCGATATTGGTTGTGTGATGCCGTCTATTGTAACCACAGTTCCCCCTGGAGAGGAAGACTCTCCTCACGTTTCAGAACCTGATTCCACGTCTGAAGATCTGGTTCTGATCCAACGGAGGATCCTACTTGGGCTGACGCTGCTCGGTGTGGTCACCAATCTCTTCTCTCCATCGTTGAGTTTCGGTATCGATCTGGTGTTTGGCGGGACGTTCGGACTGGTTGCCGCACGCATTTTCGGAATTCGACGTGCATTCTTCACGATCGTTACTATTCACGGCTCCATGCTCTTCATGTGGGGTGAGCCTTACTCTGCCCTGCTTCTGACGATTGAGTCCATCACGATTATCCATCTTGCGACACGGGGCGATCAGGAGTTGTACGTTCTTGATGGGCTCTTCTGGCTTGCCCTGGGCGTACCGCTGGGGATGGTGGTGTTCGATGTTGCCTTGAATCTGGATCCCAACCAGCTCTGGTTGATACTGCTTGTTCTACCGGTGAACGGGCTGATCTGTGCGATTCTCGCCGATTTTATCCTCTCTTCGACACAAGTGTGGAGAGTGATCGGCTGCAGCAGCCGGATTACCGAAAAGGGGGTTTCACTCCGACGCAGCTTCATGCGGTGGTTGATTGTCTTTGTTCTGGTACCGCTGATGGCGCACTATTTCTTAGAGTCCATGGAGTTGATGGAGGAGAGCGAGAAATCGATGGAGATCATCATGACGGACTTCTCCGGGGCGCCTGACGAGGGCTCTGAAGAGGTGATGGGGTCCTGGCTGAGCCATGGTAGGATCCTGCCGTTTTCTCACCATCGGGAACTCCTCAATACAATGGTGCTCTGTCACCCGGAACAAACCGATCAGAAGCAAGTTGTCCCGTTGTTCCCCCTACAGAAGTCTCATGAACAGTTGTCCGAGTACTGTCGTGATTGGCATCCGTCTCAGGATGATCGTCTCTTAAGCAACGGGATCATTCACGCCTTACCTCCCTCTTCATCCGGCAGCAATCTGCAACGTTGGCGTGATTCCGTCTACATTCGGGATCATAGGGTTGAAAACAACGCACACAATGGCCGACTCAACCCTCACGATGATCAGGAGCATACGTCACAGGGGAACCGTGTACGCGTCATCATCAGAGCCGCTCCCCTGGCTGAGATGATGTATCACACCTACACATTGAGCTTTGCCTATATTCTGATTATGTCCGTTTTGGCGGCAGTGGCCGGTTGGGTCGTGAGTGGAAGAGTGGTCGAGGATGTGACGCATCTCGGTCAATCCAGCAAGACGTTCCAAGATGCTATCACTCGGGGTGAATCGATCCAGGTTCCCCGGGTCGATGTGGCGGAATTGCAGGATGTGGCGGTCAATTTTCAGACAATGGCCGATACCCTGAGTATCAAGTTCGGTGAACTGGACCGCCGTAATCGACAGTTGCAGGAGGAGGTGCGTCGGCGCAACAGAATACAGGGAGCTCTCAAAGCCTCAGAACGCAAGCTGCGTTCACTGGTGGATAACTCTCCCGATGTCATTCAACTGGTGGATGAGGATGGGCAGATTCAGTTCATCAACGAATCCAATCAGCCTGCTCTCTCCGGGTTATCCGTCGACCGTTCTCATGAACTGCTCTCAGCGGAAGGGCAGCAGCGGTTCAGACAGGCGTTGAAACGGGTTTTCAAGCACCATCAGATGGAACGGTTCGAGGTGGGTGGTTCCTACTCTACCTGGTGGGTGGTCAGAGTGATTCCACTGGATGAGGATGGACAGGTGACATCGGCCATGGTGATGTTCAGCGATATCACCCAACGCAAAGAGGCGGAGATCTTTCTAGCGCGTAGCGAACAGCGCTATCGGATGTTGGTCGATACCATGAACGAAGGGGTGATCATCAACGACTACACCGACCATATCATCTATCTTAATGAACGGAGCTGCACGATTTTCGGGCAGGATCGCAACACCATGTTGCTGACCAACTGTCGAGCGCTGTTCGGGCGCGCCCTTCTGCCGGCCAGTGCCGTCAATGGAGGGCAAACACCCTTAGAGAATCCGGAAGAGGCGCTCTCAACCTCCAATGAGGCCGATCTCAAAGAGCCGGATCATGCGGAGTGGGAGACATCGATCCGGCGACCATCCGGTGAAGAGGTGCACATCCGCGTTGCTCCAAGACGTCTCTACGACAGCGAGGGCAGGGTGCAAGGGAGCTTTGCCATTATCACCGACATTACGGAAAGACGCCGTTTTGAGAGTGAATTGATCGATTCGCGAGAGCATCTACGCAAGCTGACCCGGCATCTGCACTCCATTCGAGAGCAGGAGCAGAAGCGGATTTCGCGTGAGATCCACGATGAGCTGGGAAGCATTCTTACCGCCATGAAATTGCACGTCTCAACACTGCATCAGATGGTCGAAGTGAAGGGGTTGGAAAGAGAGAATCCCTTGCAGGATATGGCTGATCTGGTAGATCGTGGTGTGCGCACCGTTCGACGAATCGCCATGACGCTGCGCCCGAAAATTCTTGATCAGTTCGGTCTGTTTGCCGGTATCGAGTGGTTGGCACACGATTTCGAGAAGGTGATGCACATTCCATGTAGTATTCACCCGGAAAGCCATACCGTTCGCACGGCTGAGTACCGAGAGACACAACTGTTTCGCGTCTGCCAGGAGGCGCTGACCAATGTGATGCGGCATGCCCAGGCGAGCCGGGTTGAACTGGAGTTGCGGCTGGAGTCGAAAGTTTTGATTATGCGGGTGCGTGATGACGGCATCGGTTTCAATCCGCAGGAGGCGATGGCTGGGAGTTCACTGGGGATTCAAGGCATGGTGGAACGTGTGCGTTCACTGGATGGCGATATTCAGATCTTTTCCAACCAAAACAACCAGGGTACTCTGTTGGAAGTGCGCATTCCGCGCTTGGCGGATGACAGAGTGGAGGTCGCATGATACGGATTTTGCTAGTCGATGATCACGCCATTGTTCGGGCTGGGTTGAGACATCTTCTCAATCAGACCGGGGATATGGAGGTGGCCGGCGAGGCTGCCGATGGCAATGAAGCGGTAAAACGCATGACGGAGGAGTCCTGGGATGTGGTCCTGTTGGATATCTCCATGCCGGGAAAAGATGGTTTGGAAGTGTTGCGACATGTGCGCGCTGTGAAACCGGATCTGCCTATTCTTATCCTCACCATGCACGACGAGGAGCTGCTGGCTCTACGCTACCTTAAAGCAGGGGCTGCGGGATACGTGACCAAGGACAGTGCTCCGGAGCAGCTTGAAAAGGCGATCCGTCGCGTGGTGTCCGGAGGGCGTCACATCGATCAGGAGATGGCCGAACGGTTGGTGATGGCGTGGGATACCGATGTGGATCGGCCTCTGCATGGAACCCTGTCGGACCGGGAGTACACCGTTCTTTGCCGTATCGCCTCGGGTAAGACGGTCACGACCATTGCGGAAGATCTTGGATTGAGCCCACGAACCGTCAGTACCTACCGCAGTCGAATTCTCGACAAGATGAAGATGAAGAACAACGCTGAACTGACCCACTATGCGTTGAAATACGGTTTGGTTGAATAACCCTGACCGTTGCGTTCGACTCTTGCCGCAGATGCAGAAGAGTCAACACTGTCCGAGTATTCACCAGTCTCCAAGTCTCTAACTCTGCGAGTGGACTCAGGTGGAGTCATAGGGGGCGACGGAGCCACCGTGCAGCAGGTCGGAGGGCAGTGTCGAAGGACGCAGAGGCATCCGATTGGCCAGAAAAATCGTGACCACCATCACGACACAATAGACAGCCAGAAGCGTTCCCAGCACCGTATCCCAGGAGAGGGGGAGTACCTCCAGCCCTTCACCCGGAGGCAGCAGCTCCAGATAGATGCCGAGTATCTTGCTGAACTCTTTCGCCAGGAAGTACCGTAGCAGCGGCATGAAGAGCGCTACGGCGACAAAACCCGCAGCCAGCGTTGCAAACAGCATCTGCAACAGCAGTTTGGCGTAGAGTCCCAACCAGGTGAATCCGTGGCTTAGAAGGATGCCGTAGTGGTTGCGGCGATGATCGATCAGAGCGCCCACCTGGGCAAAAAGCAGCGCTGACAGCAGTAGCATGAAGGTGGTGGCATAGACCGGCACCAGTGTGGCAAGCATGTCGCTCAACAGATTGAAACGGTTGAGTGCATCTTGATACATGGGATGGATGTTGAGGGCTTGCTGTTTCTCTGTGGTACGCAGGTCGAGCAGTGTTCCGATCACTCTGTTGATGGTGGTGGGATCGGAGGCGTAGACGTGAACCGCGGCGTAAGAGGTTCCGTAGCCGGTAACATCCCAGGGAATGATCGGATTGGGGTCCGAGGCGGTCATCTCCCAACTGGGACAGAGCGTACCCCGGACGGCATCGGTTTTCGGCAGACGGTTACACGGTAGCCAGAGCCAGTTGTCCTGATCGTGGCGGATGGGATCGCTGATGATGATCTCATTGTCCCGCATACCGGTTTCGTTGAGTTGTGCCAGTCCCAGTTCCAGACTGGGGAAATCAGGTTTTGGACACACCTCATCACGAATCGTCGGCAGACCCGCCAGACCGGTGGAGGCCACTTCATTCTGTACACAAGCGGCAAATGCCACCGCATCGGTACGAGGATAGGAAGCACTCTCCAGAATCTTCATCACCTTAGGATTGGCTGGTGCCTGTTTCTCGGGGTCGAAGCGCAGCCCCGGCAGGTGGTGAGCAGCCAGCAGAGCATGGTAGGTGCTGAGCGGAAAGAGATAGGCCACCTTCTCCATTGCCGGGATGTGACTCACCCACTGCACCTTGAACGGAACAAGGCGCTCTTCATTGGAGAGGGTGATGCGCAGCCAGAGGGTATCCAGACTGCTGAGTGTGTTTTGCCAGAGCTTCTGTGGTAGTCGGGCAAACTGCTCGGCGGTGAGCAGAGGCTCCAGAGACTCTCGATAGGCGGCATAGTTGAACTGGGAGGCAAACAGGGACTCATTGGCTACCAGCGTCAACGGCATGTCGAGCCAGTTCCCACGGGTGTGGTGGTCTGCGGTCCGATCGGGAAGGGGATCAAGTCCCAGGTGTTGGCTGAGGTCGTAGCGATCCAGGAGGGAGCGCACGGTGTGCCAACTGTCCCATAGACTGGAAGAGGTGTGGTGGGCTTCGCCATCCTTCAGTTTCCAGAGTGGATCGTCAGGATAGACGGCCCAGCCGACAAATGGTGGCGCAGACCCCCAAATGCTGGCACCGGGAAGTTGGATGCGCGGACTGTTGTCCGCTAGACGGCGGTAGGGGTGGGCAGTGAAGTGCACACCCTCTTCTTGGGAGCTCAGAGCGTCGGCAACGGTTGAGGTGCTGGACTGCGCGCGCAGGCGATTGAGAAGATCACGCTGGATGCCTTCATGGTTCTCCCAGTGAGGCGTCACCCAGATGGGAACACCATACGGTCGCAGGGTTCCAAGCAGTGAGTCAGTCAGGCGGTCGAGAAACCCCGCCCGGCTTCCCACCAGAAGAAGAGCCAGACTGATCACCAGGGCAAGCAGTAGCGTCAGCCAGGCAAAATCTCGGCCACCGCTATCGCAGTCGAACTTCCGGCAGCGGAAGGAGCGTCTGAAGGCAAGAACACCCAGAGTCCACCAGACCGGTTTGACATGACGTTTCGACCTCTTCATGGCATTCCTTGAGCACGACGGTGTGGAAGAGCAGTGGACTCAATTGAGGAGACTGGTCTCATCAAAGGAGATATCTCCCTGAGTCTGTTGATGGCCACCACGGTTACGCGTTCCCTGCAGATTGCAGCGACCGTGGGAGACGATCAGACGGTGCGAAACACGGGCATCCAGAGCATCGGAGAGATGGTGAGTCACCCAGATCAGCAGTCGATCACCCTGGTCCAGCCAGCGATCCACCACCGCCATCACCTCCTTGCGGGTGGCGGCGTCCAGATTGCCGGTGGGTTCATCGGCAAAGAGCACCATCGGGTCGTGAATCATCGCCTGGGCCAGAGCAACACGTTGCAACTGTCCGCCCGATAGCTCATTGGGGAAGCGGTGCATCAGGGACTCCAGGGAGTTCTCCCCGCGCGTTGTCTTTCCGCCCTGTCCGCAGAGTAGAACCTGATTGATCGCCTCGTGGACCCGAATCTCGATCTCCCCTTCGGTCATCTCCCCCCGCAGTGCCAGAGGGTAGCGGAGATTCTCCCGAACAGTCAGATAGGGCGTCAGCGTGCTGCGCTGATAGGCAAAACCGAAGTAGCGCCGACGCAGCTCGGTCATGGACATGGTGGAGGCATCCCGATCCAGGCCGTTGGCGTCGTAGACCGCTCGGTGACCGTCGGGGAAACTCCAGGTAACCCGACCTTCCAGAGGGAGTTTCAGAAAGGTGAGCAGATAGAGCAGAGTGCTCTTGCCGCTGCCACTGCGCCCCAAAACCGGCAGGCGGCCAGAAATGGTATGCCGGTCGATGACCAGGTTCTGCACTTCCAGGTGGAAGGCGTCTCCCCAGCCGACGACGGCAGATTCAATTGTACATCCCCATCCCACGGTCGATAGTCCTTTGCGCGTCGGTATGTCGATGAAGTGGGTTGACCAGATCATCCTGGATGAGAGGGCTTCTCAAGGATGTGAAGACCCTCATGATTCGTTTACGTGGATACGCACTCAGTGTGGTCATGACGGCTGTTACCATCGTGACCACACTGAGTGCGTGAAAATCACGGCAGATAGTCTTTGGGAATCCAGTAGCCTCGCCGACCACCAAACGGATGGGCCATGCGATGGCGTTTGTCCGGACCCAACGCTTTGCGCTGAATACGCCCGGAGATGCGCGGCAGAACCATGCCGTTGGGTGTTGCATCCCGGCAGCGTGAAGGTGGATAGGTGCTGGCGGAAAAGACCGGTCGTACCGTGTTGCGCTCAACGATTTCCAGCATCTCCTTGGACTTGATCGCCCAGAGTGCCAGTCGGCGCAGTTCGCAGGTGGGGACCGCTCTGACCGGTTCACCATCGGCATCAAGAACCGGTTTCTGAGCCCGATCCACCACGATCAGGGTGCCATCCGCATTCCGTTTGGTGCGTTCGGAGGAGAGCGCGTTGACGTTATAGCTCAACAGAGGGCTGTGTCGGCGAACCGGCAGACCACCACGGCGCTGGGCATACTCGGCGGGCGTCTCGCCTGAAACGTCGATGGGGGGTTTGCGGATCTCCTGTTGCAGTCCCAAGACCAGTGCACTGATCAGAGCCCGGCGCAACTGGCGTTCCGGGAGTTCGTAGTAACCTTCGAAGCCGCGCAGAATGCGAATCCATGAGGCCAGAGCGCTGGAGGTGACCCACAGCTCTTCCACCACATCGGGGGTGGCTTCGATATAGCCGACCTGGGTAGTGTCGAAGACCCGTTCGTGACACTGCTTGCCGAGTTCACCGCATGCACCCTTTTTCAGAACATGCCAGTAGACACCGGGAATATCCACCCGCTCCCGGCGGAGACGTTCGATAACGGTATTGAGGGCGGCCCCGCCTCGGATGTCGAGGATGATCTCATCGATCAAGGCACTGCTGCCCAGCTTGCGTACCGTGCCTACCAATCTGGAGACCAGTCGCTCTTCACCCATGCGGAAGAAGTGTTCGGTCACCGGGCTATCCGGGGGCAGACTCTCACGCAGCAGCCACTTGGCCTGTTTCTCAAAGCGGTTATAGGCTCTGTTATACGCGGTGGGGTTGCGAGAGTCTTCCGTGCGGGCAGGGGTCTGAATAAAGAAGGAGATCAGGTTGTTGCCTTTCACCTCGGGATCGTCGCTTCCCCGCAGCAGTTCGGCCAGTTGGGTGCGGTTGGGTGGGTTGACATACTTGGGTTGGCCACCCAGGCGTACGGAACGATAGCCGTGGTCACCGATCACGAAGAGCAGTTTCATGTGATCCTGACAGCTGACCAGATCGTTCTCCATCACCTGTTTCAGACCGCCGTAGATGTTCTCTTCGTAGTCGTCCTGGTCATCTTCGGTGACGGCAACCTTGGCGATCGCTTCCTGAAAAGCGTGGAGTTGCATCTGCTCGTCTTCGGCATCAACACTACACGTGCTGGGAAGCGCGTACCCTTCTCCCACGCCCTGGCCGGGTCCATCAGCCACGGAAGCGTCGGCAAAGGGATCGCGGTAGACACGGAAGCCAAAGCGGAAGCGGGTATCCTTGAAGCTTTGATCCTTACGAAGATCATTGATGATCTTCTGGATAACGCCGTGCTGATCTTGGGTGCCGCGCACCGCATCGATCACCTTGTCCATGCTGGCGGTAGCATCCAGAAGGAAGAACACATCGACGTTCTTCTTCGAGGAGAGGGATTGAAAACCGGGCAGAATCCGCTGGGCCAGTTGCGGTGAGATGGCGAACTTGCCATCCCCCACCGGCCGTCCCACCAGACCGGGACGGGCCAGAGCGACTTTGTAGAAACGGCGGGCCTCTTCACCGCCGGAGATCTCCCCGGGTGTGACGTGGCGGTTTCTGCGATCAACCAGATCCAGAACCGGGATACGGGTGGCACTGGTGAACCATTTGACGCCGCCCTCAACCGGGTGACACGCTTCGGAGTTCTTGGCCACGGCATCGGAGAGTTTTTCGTAGGAGCAGATGGTTCCGGGACCATCTTTGCCCGGCGATTTCAGATCCTCACGGGGACGGACGCCAAAGGCGTTGTTCCAGCGGAAGCCGTTGCGCTTGTTAACCCAGCCGAGAAGCAGATCGCCCTCCTCAAGGCGGTAACGATCAGCCAGGAGAACGGCGTTGTCTACCTCATCGAAAACGAAGTACATGTGGAAGCGGGAGGCGCCTTCCCGGCAGTGACCGGCTCCGCCCAGACACTCTTTGAGGTCGGGATCACGAAACACTTTGACCGTCGGTTCCTCATCAACGTCGGAGCGAGCAATGGAGTCAGTGCGGATGAAGAATTTGATTTCAAGGCCGGTTTTGCCTTTGATGGGAAGATTGCGACAGAGCATGTCAGATTTCGACACCCAGCCCACACCACCGGGGTGGTTCTTGAATTGGTAGAGCTTCACCTGCATGCGGTCGCCCTTCTCCGCCATCACTTCCGCCTGCTGATTGAAAAAGAGGCGGCTCACGGGGCGGCGTCCGGCTGCATCGGCGTGCAGGGAGGCTCCGTGCCGAAGGACCCGGGCCAAGCCGGTCCACTTCAGGGTGCCATCGTGATAGAAGGGGGAGAAGTCATATTTGGCACAACTCCCTGAACCACCTGCCGCCATGGCAGAGGGAGCAACCGTCAGTACTATCAGAGCGGTCAACAGAGTTGTCAGTCGAGTCCACATGCCGATCATTTCCTTCAGAAATACGTTCATACCTTCTGAAAGGGTAGCGTCCCTCGATCCATTTGACGATGGCTCTTTGTCATAATTATGATTTTTTGTGAAAAGAGCCGGCAACAGAATGAAGTTGCTAGGAAAGTGCAGTGATGGTGTGCGTAAAGTGAGTGGCCCTTCGTGCGGTTGAGTCGATCAATCCGGCAGACGGACGACGCGAAATCCTGCAACGGAGATCATGGAGGGCATGCAGACGCTGCCACCATTGGCGGGAATGGTTACCCAGTTATCCTCGCCGAGGAGTAGGAATCCGGTTCCGCACGAAGTACGGGACCACTCCCGAACACCGCGAAGGAGATTTCTGAATCCGGCAACGGTATCGTCAAGCGGAGTTTCCGACCCGGTATGGGCGGCCAGGACGGCTGCGGCCCACTCGGTTTTGGAGGGGAGTCGGAAGCGGCAGGAGGTCTCTGAATTGAGCCAGGAGACGTAATCCATGGCCGCTTCGTGGGAGATGCCGGTCACGGCCTGATGATCTTCGGCGTTATCCTTATTCCAGTGCAGGCCGATTCGATCCTGCCGGGCGCTTTTTTTCGGGCTGTTTTTCATGGCCAGGACCGCATGGACATACCTGCGAAACATGGCAATAGTTACCTCTCGCTTCTGGATAAGGAAAGGGCTCTCCACTCGTACGCGGTTGAGTTTCATAGGATTCAAGAAGGGCTTGAGATCGTGAACGTTGCCGGTCTTGGCAATATCGTAGCGCCCGGCGGAGATGGTTTTCATCAACGGGAAGCGCGTGCCGTCGCCCAGAGCAACGGTGCATTTCGGCGGCGGGGCATCCGACTCTACAGAGGCAGGAGCCTTCTTCTCTCCCTTCCTCGGTTTGATGGTCTGAATCGGGATGGTTACCTTCTCCGGTTCAGCGAGGGAGACGACCCGTTTCGGCGCCGGTTTGGCCGGTGGGGGGGAGGTGAGCAGTGGTGTGATGTCTGTCGTCATCTCCTCTGTTTTGGCAGGAGCGCTAACGGTTTCAGAAGGGGGCTGTTTTCGCGGCGTGATCGTTGTCTGTTTCTGTTCAGGTTGTTTCTGTTCAGGTTGTTTCTGTTCAGGTTGTTTCTGTTCAGGTTGTTTCTGTTCAGGTTGTTTCTGTTCAGGTGTTGCTGAAGTCTCGGGCTTTGTTGTCGGTTCTGCTTGAGGAGTTGGGGGCGTCGAGCCTGATTTCAGCGCTGCTGTTTTCATCTCCTGTTTTGAAGCGCTCTCTTCCGCCGTTTGGGCAGATTTCGACGTGCCTGAACTCTCCGCTTGTAACAGGATTTCAGAAAGCGGAACCTTGACTGGAACTGGGGCGGGTTCGGGCATCTGGCTGAAGAACCAGCCGATCCCTGCGGCAATCAGGATCGTCACAATCCAGAGACGACGTTTTCTCCGACGGCGAACACGATGGGGTGATCGCTTGCTCCGATAAGCGGAGCGGGGCGTCATGGAGCGCCCACGGATAGCACGCGGTGGTGAGGATTTCGACTGCCCGGACTCGGTGGAGCGTTTGGTCACGGTTACGACCACTTATTAATAAATTGGTGAATGTTCATGCTCTTTGGGACTGGCTCAATCGGGAGCCGTCATCCATCAATCACGCAGGATAACATAAGCGAAGCTGCTGCGCCGATCCCCATATTTCTATATGCCGTATTTATGGCTCCTTGACAATGGTCAGTTGTTTGTCGAGCCCTGGGAATCAACTCTTCATAGAGAGTGTGTGGGGTGTGAGCGGAAAAAATAATTTACATCTGCTGCACACTGTTGTGTCAATCACGCAGTCCGGCACGCTGGGAGGCCAGTGGTTCTGATTTTTCATGGGCTTGTTTGTGATTGTGTCATGGAGCACTATTGCAATGCATGTGTAACATTGGCATTGTAAAGGGCTCGTTGTGTAACAATTGCTTAACATGCATTGATAAATATAAATCTCAGTAATGGGGGTTGCGAGAGTACGATGGCTATCAATAATTGGAAAATCGGCACGAAGTTGCTGGCGTCTTTCTTGGTGGTGACGGCGATATTGATCATCATGGGAGTGACAGCTTATAGCAATATCGAAACCATGCGCGAGAAGACTGAAGATATCACCCATGCCACGCCGTTGATGAGTGCGGTATTGAAGATGAAAGTGGCTGTTGCCCGTGATATGCAGATGATCATGGAGATGCTGGCTGCTGGTGATGCTGGTGAATTGAAAGATGTGCAGGGAGAGCACGAGGCTTTTGTCAAACAGTTTGACACCTATGCCGACGCAATTCTCAACGGGGCAACCATTACAGGCAAAGTGTATTACGCCACCAAGGATCCTGAATTGAAGGCGATCGTCGAGAAGGCGGACTCTTTTCATAACGATCGCTTCTCTCCTGCTATTAAGGAAGTATACAAGTACAGCATGAGGCTCTATGAGCTGGAAGATGAAAAAGAGCAGCAGATGCAGGGGATGGAGAGGGCCTTTGAAAAGGTGTTGGAGATCGCAGAGGTTGCTGAGCCAACCATTGATGCTGCTGCTGAAAAAAGGATTGAGGAAGGGGCGTCTGCTGCATCAATCATGGAGAAAGAGGTGCCCTGGATTGATGCCGTGATGGAGATCAAGTCGACGATTGCTGCCAGCCGTATCGCCATTGAGGAGTATGCGCAGGCAGAAACACCGGCAGAATTGGCTGAATTCAAAAGCGAGTATGAAGAGACGCTTGCTGCATTCGATGTTTGGGTTGGGCTCCTGTTGCAAGGGGGGGCTAATGATCACGGTGAAACAACAATACCTGTTGATAATGCTGAGGTGAGAGCAGCTGTCGAAGAGATGGATCGTGTCCATGATGGTGAGTTTCAACCGGCTGTGAAGAACTATATGGATGCAGTGCAGACCGTTGTCGAAACGTTTGAAGCGCGCAGTGAGAAGGATGGTGAAGCGGATGAGATCGGTGAGGAGATGTTGGTCATTCTGGAAGGCGTAGTGGAGCTGACCGACAAAGCGATCGATACCTCCTCCCAAGAGAGCTTCGAGACAGCCGTCACTGCCGAGACCGAGACGTTGATTGCAGTCATTGTCGGTCTGATTTTGGCAATTGTCTTGGCGATTATGATCTCCCGTATCATCACCAAGGCCATCGATAGAGCGCTTGAGGTCGCCAGAAGAATGTCCGATGGCGATCTGACTATGGATATTCAGGTGGAGAGCCGGGATGAGACCGGTCAGCTCCTGGAGGCGATGCGCACCATGGTGGACCGACTGCGCGGTGTAGTTGGTGATGTTAGCGAAGCTGGCTCCCAAGTGGCCATGGGCAGCACGGAGCTGCGGGACTCGTCGACACAGCTCTCACAGGGTTCAGTCGAGCAGGCGGCCTCCATCGAAGAGACCTCAGCTGCCATGGAGGAGATGACCTCCAATATTCACCAGAACTCCGATAACGCCCACTCCACCGAGAAGCTGTCGCAACAGGCTGCCAAAGGGGCCGTGGAGACGGGAGAGGCCGTCAACGAGGCAGTAGGAGCCATGCAGCAGATTGCCGAGAAGATCTCCATCATCGAAGAGATCTCCCGTCAGACCAACCTGTTGGCGTTGAATGCCGCCATCGAAGCAGCCAGGGCTGGTGAGCATGGTAAAGGGTTCGCGGTTGTGGCTGCCGAGGTGCGCAAGCTGGCGGAGCGCTCCCAGAGTGCCGCCGGTGAGATTACCCAGCTCTCCAGCACCAGTGTAGAGGTGGCGGAGCGGGCCGGTGGAATGCTCAAGAAATTGGTGCCCGATATCCAAAAGACTGCAGAGCTTGTCCAGGAGATCTCGGCGGCCAATGTAGAGCTCAATACCGGCAGTGAGCAGATTAACAACGCTATCCAGCAGCTGGATCAGGTGATTCAACAGAATGCCGGGGCCTCCGAGGAGATGGCGGCAACTGCTGAAGAGCTCTCTTCCCAGGCTGACAGGCTCAAGGAGTCCATCAGTTTCTTCAAGGTTCAGGGCGGAGGAGCGTCGCCTGCCCGACAACAGGGTGTTGCGCGCAAAGGACCCCCCGCCACTTCGGGGGCGCGTAGAGCGGCTCCAGCAGCGGCCAAGAGAGCGCGTCCGGCTGCCCGTCCTGCCGCGCGTCCGGCTGCTAAGGCGGTTCCTGCCAAACCCAAGGCACTTCCTGCTCCAGCATCGTCTCAGGGGGCTGACTTGGATATGGGTATGAATTCAGGTGATGACGAATTTGAGCGTTTCTAACATGTAGATAGTGTTGGAAGCCGTCATTTAAGAGTCTGAATACAAACGGGTATTTGGAAAAACCACGCACGAATTGCGTGGTTTTTCTTTTTTGTCCTTTTTGTTTCCTGAGGTTTGGGTGGGGTTAGACGAGATATTTATACTCAATAATAGAGGATTATCTCTTGTAGACGGTTGATCAATGCTGCCGATCTTTCTATTCTTGAAGACCATACAAGACGTTGGACTGGATAGAGTTGATGTTAAGTGTAGGGCTGGGTGATCAACGGTCCGCTCGGTGAAGGCGCGCTGGCGCTATGCCTGCGATCAGCAGTTGTTCGCAGAATCGAGAGAAACACGATCCAATCGATTCCGGTCTTTTGACGGAAACAGTGTGGGATAGAAGGGGGTCTGAGTCTCTGCCGTTATTGGCAGTTGTTCATATCCTCTCATTCCGGGAGCCGTATGCATGCACAAGAGCCTGTTTATCGCCATTCCACTTGTGTCCATTCTGATCGTCGCTTATGGCGCCTGGAAAATATTTGGCGTTGATGTGGATGCTGGCAAACGTTTGGCAGAGAATAATTGTGGTGTCTGCCACGACCTGACCGAAAGTCAACAGAACGTCAAAGGCCCGTACCTTTGGGGGATTCTTGGCAGACAGGCTGGTTCTATCGATGAATTTGCTTACGGGGTGCGATTCCGAGAGGTTGTTGAAGCCTCACCGTTTCGCTGGGATAGTCGCAGTTTGGAGCTGTTTATTGCAGATCCGGATCGCTTTCTGGAGGGAACCCGTATGGCGCAGCCGAAATCGGAGCATACGCTCGCCTTCAGTGGAATTCAGGATACGACCAATCGTCGGAATCTTCTCGCTTATCTGAAAACATTAAAATAAGAACATCAGATTCGTTAGGGCGTGTCCTCAATGAGAACGAATCAGCGTTTGTGACTGAAATAGCAGCAGGCAAGGCGTGAGGAGCGCGGTTTGGCACGGCCAAATGAGCGACGAACAACGCAGCATGGTGCATTTTCAGGTCAAACCCGAAGGGCTGGCGGCACGCCAGCGCAATTTCGGGCTCATTGAGGACACGCCCTAATTCTCGACGGATCATTTCGCAGAGCACATCAGGAAAACGGTGTGTTCGGGGGTTTTATTCATGGCCAAAAGCGGCATGAAGCTCTGTGTCCGATGCAGATCCATCCACGATCCTGCCGAGGAGAGTGAAGACGCTCTCTGTCAACACTGTCGCACTCTTTTGGAGATGGCAGGGCATCTCGTCCGGTTTGATGGGACGGTTTGCCCCCCTGTGATCGGTTATCGCTGGTCCAGCGCCAATGGACGTGGACGCGAAAGAAGGGCCGGTTCCAACAGTGCCTAACTCCAGGCGTTGCCCAAGGCAACGGAGTGCTGGATGTCTCACAGGGGGGGTGAGTATGATCCGCGTGTCACAGAGTGGTTGGCATTCTCAACTGAAGATCTCATCCACCAGACTGTTGATATCCACCTCCTCTTCCTCTGGTGCGTAGTCGGCAACGATCGTCACTGTTCGCTTCAGGGCGGGAAGAAAGTCGATGCTCTCGACGAATTCGAACCCATGCAGCCCATAGGAGAGCTTTGGACTGGAGGGATCGCGGAGTTTGTGGCTGTAGCAGACTCTACCTTGGAGTGGAATTTCTGAGATCAGAAGCTTCGGAGAGCGAATCTCTACGGAGATCCGTTCATCTTCGGAGAACGTGATCGTCTCGTCCTGAGTCATCACACAGCACCCCTCCAGATGCAAATCCATGAGAACACCCTCACCCAACCTTTTCTTCTGCCGTCGTAATGTCGTTTTGAACCCCATCTCTTCCAAGACGGGATGTCGGAGCAGACGCCGTTTTGGATAGCTCTTCAATACCTTGGGAAAGGAGAGCTTAACCACCGGTTTGCCATCAAACTTCTCGAATCCTCTCAGAGTGACCTGCGTTTCCAGAGCGAATAGATCCATATAAAAGAGGAGACGAACCTTTTTGAATTTCTGGATCAATTTAATGCCTGAAACGGGATCGGGCAGTGAGATGCGCAACCCCTCTTCCGGACCGATTTTTTTCCGATAGTGTCCCCCGGGCATGGGGATGAATGTTGCGTTGAAGCTGTTTCTTGCGTTGCCGATGTGGAGTTCAAGCACTGCGGCCGTGGAGGCTACTTCGTCCAGGATAGCGGAGAGTAGTTCCTCCTCCATCACCATGGGTGTCTCTTTAAGCTGTTTGATCAAATCGTTCTGGGACATGATTTTGGAGTCCGAAAGGAAGGCGGAGTGATTCCTGTGTTTTTGTTCCACTGAGTGTAGAGGAAGAACCATAGCGATCATACAAAAATCACTCTCTTGAAGAGGTTTATAATCTCCGTTGTCATGCAGAAAGTGTCGTGTGGCGTGTCGGTGAAACACCTGATTGTTGGGTGAGAGTTGGTGACACCGTTGTCAAATCCTATTATCCTGTTAATAATGAAGGTGTTTCATGATTGTCGCGTCCCGATCACACGTGGAGTCTCTCCAGAGCTTCTCCATGGTGGTGTCTGATAGGGTGGGTAAGTGATCGTTTAAAATATCAAAAACCTGGTTACACTCACCGCACACCGGTCTCCGTCATTGATGGTTTCGGTCTGTATTCAGTGCAGTTTTCTCAAAAGGTAGGAGTGAGTCGGAATGTATGAAGAGGGTGAAATTGAGTCGGTAGGGCGTCCGGTACTATTTGGAGAGGTGTTGTTCGATCAGTTTCCCGATGGGGCTGCCATCATCGGTGGCGCACCGTTCAATGTTGCCTATCATCTGCGAGGATTCGGTCTGAACCCGCTGATGATCAGCCGGATCGGTCGTGATTCCCTGGGAGAGTCCGTCATTCAGACTATGAGCCGTTGGGGAATGGATGTCTCTGGTATCCAGATCGATGATACCCACCCCACGGGAAGAGTCTCGGTCAAAATGGTCGAGAACAACCACTCTTTCACCATCCTGCCCAAACAGGCGTATGATCACATCGCCTGGGAGCCGGTGGTGCCCCTACTGGAGCAGGAACACAACTTTCTCTTTTATCATGGAACACTTGCAGCGCGGACCGAGGGCTCTCGTCAAGCGCTTCTCTCGATTTTGAATCAATGGAGCCCATTGACTCTGGTTGATCTCAATCTACGAGCGCCTTGGTGGAATGGACCTCTTGTGCGTGAAGCACTGACCGGGGCGCGCTGGATCAAGTTGAACGATTCCGAATTGACGGATATTTCCGGCCTTTCAACCGTCAGTGAGACAGGGTTGGAGCGCGAGGCGGTTCGTCTGCAGAAGAATACCGGCGCTGAGTTGATTGCTGTGACCCGAGGTGAGGAGGGAGCGTTCTTCTATGGTGGCGGTGAGTTGATGTCCGTGGAAGGTATCGACGTGACGATTGCCGACACCGTGGGCGCCGGGGATGCATTCAGCGCAGTGCTGGTTCTCGGCATCACCTTCGGTTGGGACATGCCGACAACCTTACAACGGGCCATTCACTTTGCGGCGGCCATCTGCACCATTCGAGGCGCGGTTCCGGCCAGTCGCACCATGTACTCCGAGTTTATTGCACAATGGAAGAGCAGTTGAAGGATTCCACGGACGAGACACTTCTCTATATCGTTCTGATCAGCGTCCACGGTCTGATTCGGGGGAAGAATCCTGAACTGGGCAGCGATGCCGATACTGGAGGGCAGACCACCTACGTTCTGGAGCTGGCGCGTGCCTTGGGACGTCACCCTGCCGTGGGACGGGTGGATCTCTTCACACGGCAGGTGTTCGACAGCCGTGTTTCCGATGACTATGCCGTTCCTCTGGAACCATTAGGAGAGAAGGCGTTCCTCGTTCGCATCCCGTGTGGTCCGCGCCGATATCTCCGTAAGGAGACGCTCTGGCCGCATTTGGATCACTTTACCGATAATGCCCTGCCACATTTTCGTGCTATCGGTCAGGTGCCGGATGTGATCCATTCACACTATGCCGATGCCGGACTGGTGGCGACCCGTTTGGCGCGGATGCTGGGTATCCTGCATGTTCATACCGGACACTCTCTGGGACGGGTGAAGCGTGAGCGGCTTCTGGCCAAAGGGGTGAGCGAGGAGAATGTCGAGTCCCGCTATGCCATGAGTCGCCGTATAGAGGCGGAGGAGGTGGCTCTGGGCAGTGCCGATTTCGTCGTCGCTAGTACCAGTCAGGAGGTGGAGGATCAGTATCGTCCCTATGAGAACTACCACCCCAAGCGCATGGTGGTGATGCCGCCCGGGGTGGATCTCTCCCGGTTTCGCCCGCTTGAGGCGCGTGAGAAGAGCCTGCCACCCATCGCCGAGTCGGTAGATCGCTTTCTGCACGAACCGAAGAAGCCGATGATTCTTGCACTCTCCCGTGCAGACGAGCGCAAGAACATTGCAACACTGGTGCGTGCTTATGGAGAAAACCCCGCCTTGCGGGAACTGGCTAATCTGGTGATCGTCGCCGGTAATCGTGATGACATCTCCTCCATGGAGAAGGGGGCACGGGAGGTGCTCACCACGCTTCTGATGGATATCGACCGCTATGATCTTCATGGTTCCATCGCTTATCCGAAACACCATACACCGGATGATGTGCCGGATCTCTACCGGTTGGTCGCTTCTCGACGGGGTGTATTCATCAATCCTGCCCTGACGGAGCCGTTCGGTTTGACTTTGATTGAGGCAGCCGCCAGTGGTGTTCCCATCGTTGCAACCGCCGACGGTGGTCCACGGGATATCATCCATCACTGCCGTAACGGTGTTCTGGTGGATCCTCTGGATGCGGAGGCCATGGGAGAGGCGCTGCTTGATGCCCTGTCGAATA
The DNA here is from genome assembly GCA_015231265.1 of Magnetococcales bacterium. GTDB lineage: Bacteria > Pseudomonadota > Magnetococcia > Magnetococcales > JADGBX01 > JADGBX01. The sequence goes on from JADGBX010000005.1 coordinate 36,740, forward strand.
CGGATCGATGGCGCCGATGGTCGAAGAATGGTGTAACCGGCACCCACCGGCACTACTCGTGGCCCGGCCATGTGGAACGGTATCTGGAGAAGGTGGAGCGTCATCTTGTGCAGCGTCGCCGTCGCTGGTCGCAGCAGATTCAAAATGGTGTTTCAGCACCGTTGGGAGGGCGTGGCGAAGGGGAGGTGCTTCCCAGGCAGCGGAGCCGACTGCCCATGGTGGATCGCCTGCTGATCTGCGATATCGACAACACTCTGATTGGGGATGAAAAGGGGCTCTGCGTTCTCCAGGACCACCTCCTGGAGGCGGGGGATACGGTGGGTTTCGGCATTGCCACAGGACGCAATCTGAAAAGCGCCATGAAAGCGCTCAAGGAGTGGGGTATCCCACTTCCTGATATTTTGATTACGTCGGTGGGTAGTGTGATCCACTATCGGCAGGGTGTGACGGAAGAGGAGGGGTGGGCGCGTCATCTTGACCACCGGTGGGATCCTGAAGGATTGCGTAGCGCCATGACGGAGATTCCCGGTCTTCGCCTACAGCCGAAGGAGGATCAGGGAACCTACAAAGTGAGCTATTTCGTCGATCCTGATCGTGTTCCCAGCATGGCAGAAATCAACCGTCATCTACGCAAGCAGGATCTGCACACCCGGATGATCTACTCGCATGGTGAGTTTCTCGATCTCCTGCCCATTCGCGGTTCCAAAGGGTTGGCCGTCTCCTATCTGGCGCTCAAGTGGGGTATTCCGTTAGATCAAGTCGCCGTTGCCGGAGACTCCGGCAACGATGAGGAGATGCTGCGTGGCAGCACACTGGGTATCGTCGTTGGAAACAGCTCTCCGGAACTGGATATACTGCGCGGACACTCCCGGATCTACTTTGCCGAGGAGCCGTGTGCCTGGGGAATCATGGAAGGGATTCGCCACTACAATTTCTTTGGAGAGATCCAGCCGGATAGGCAGGAGAGTCCATCTGATCGTGGAGAAGAGTGAGAAGGGTTATGGCAGATTCCGAGGATCGCAAATCCCGACAGAGCGGTTTTCATAAACTCTATTCGAGCTTGCTCTATGTGCCGCCGGACCGATTGAAAGCCAATTTTACCGAGATTGCTGAGGCGGCAACGGAAGAGGAGCTTTTGGGGCCGGAGATGGAGTTGGATGCCGATGCCATGGCTGACTTCATCGCTGATTTGCCGGTGAAGGAGAGGGATCGGATGATTGAAGAGCTGCGGAAGGCCGCGCTGGATCCGGATGATGAGATCCACGATCCGTTTGCCGAACGTCCTGAAGTACGTAGCCGATCCTTTGCCAATGTCGCACCATCAGAGCGCTATCAGCGTCTACTACAACGGAGTTCCGAAGAGGTGAATGAGGAGTAGAAGGTCTGGTGTGAAATGTAAAAAAGAGCCGCCCTCTCAGGCGGCTCTTTTCAATCGTACGGCCAAGCTGGTTACTTCTTTTTCTCTCTCTTTTCTCTCGCGGATTTCTCTTTTTTTGCGATTTTCTTTGCCCGGAGTTCGCTTTCCCGGCGCATTTCACGACGACGCTCACCCAGACGCCGCTCCGCCTTGGTCCAGTAGGACTCTTCCTCTTTACCAAGGTTGCCACGGTGCATGTGGAGCTGCTTCTCCCGCTCTTTATCGCGCTTCTCGACCTTTTTCTCATCATCGATTTTGGCCATCTTCTTCTTGAACTCTTTATGGCAGTCATCGAGGAATTGAACGGCGGTCCGTTTGCCACGAACACCGAGCACTTTCAGGGTGTCGTTGATATCCCGATATTTGTAGTGCATCAGGAACCATTTGAGGTTCTCGACGATCTCGGGATCGAGATCACGGATATCGGCACAGTGGGCGTGGTCGGAAGCACCGGTCGGCACGGCGATCACTTTGTGATCCATCTCGCCCATATCCTCCAGCTCGATGATGCCGATAACGCGGACGGGTACGATCACACCGGGATGAAACGATTCGGTGGAGACGACGATCACGTCGGGCGGGTCATTGTCGAAACGGTTCCAAGACTGGGGGAAGAAGCCGTAGTTCTGGGGATAGCTGATCGGGGTGCGGAACAGACGGTCCACCATGATGGTGTTGTACTTCTCGCTGAACTCATACTTGATGCGAGAATGCTTCGGGATCTCGATGATCATGTGGTAGACGTCATCTTCTGCCTTCAGGGGCAGGCCCGTATAGAGATCAATGGCTGATGTCGACATGACGACGGATTCGCTCCTCTCTTCGTAATTCGGATTGGGTTTCTGATGCTGATGGACCCGGCACATCGTATTATGACGGTTTCCTTGTCTACCGGCTGATCTTTCGCTCTCTCTAAGGAGAGTGTGTCAGACTTCGGTATCCGGTATGGAAAAGCTCTTTCAATGATTAGTGCAAAAGAGACTCATACAGTCGAAACGGCGGACGGGAAAAAATGTTGTGAGATTAAATACATTATGTCCACCATAAACGCAACCCGGTCTCGTTATCGTTCGGAGATGACAAGACATGGAAAACGGCTTCGAATCCACGTATCCTGTCGTTTTTCGGACACTTCGAATCCGTTACGACGGATTTTAGACCCAACTCACTGACTTTGTTACTGACGGACAGATACCATGACCACCATCAAACGTGCCCTGTTGAGCGTCTCCGACAAAACCGGCCTTGTTGACTTTGCCCGCGGATTGACCTCCATGGGCGTTGCTCTCATCTCCACGGGCGGTACGGCAAAACTCCTGCGGGACAACGGAATGAGCGTGATGGATGTCTCGGCGATTACCGGTTTTCCCGAGATGCTCGATGGCCGGGTGAAGACGCTTCATCCCATCGTGCACGGCGGTCTTCTTGGGTTGCGTGACAATCCCGACCATCAGGAGCAGATGAGAAATCACAGCATCGATCCCATCGACATGGTGGTGGTCAACCTCTATCCCTTTGAAGCGACGGTTGCCAAAGAGGGGTGCACCCTGGAAGAGGCGATTGAGAATATCGATATCGGTGGCCCATCCATGCTGCGTTCTGCGGCCAAGAACAATCGTTCGGTGACGGTGATCTGTGATCCCGATGATTACGATACGGTTCTCGGTGAAATGAAAGAAGGGGAGGGGGCCGTTACCACGGCGACCAACGCGCGTCTGGCCCGAAAGGTGTTCGCGCGGACGGCAGCCTATGATGGCGCCATCTCCAACTGGCTCTCTTCTCTGGATGATGACGGCACACCCCAGACCTTCCCTGAGACGGTCACCATGCAGTACAGCAAGGCGCAGGAGATGCGCTACGGGGAGAACCCCCATCAGAAAGCTGCCTTCTATCTGGAAGCAGGTTCGGAAGAGCCCTCCATCTCCGGTGCCGAACAGCTTCAGGGCAAGGCGCTCTCCTTCAACAATATCCACGACGCCAATGGTGCCCTGGAACTGGTGAAGGAGTTTCAGGATCCGGCTTGTATCGTCGTCAAACACACCAATCCCTGTGGTGCCAGTGTCAACGAGAACCTCCTCACCGCCTGGCAGCAGGCCCGTGATGCGGATCCCGTTTCGGCTTTCGGTGGTGTCATCGCATTCAACCGTACCGTGACCGGTGCCATTGCCGATGAGATCTCACAGATGTTCGTCGAGGCGATCATCGCTCCGGATTTTGAAGAGGCTGCGCTCTCTACATTTGCAGCCAAGAAAAATCTTCGCCTTCTCCGCACGCCGGATCTCAGCGCCGGTCCTGTAGATGCTGATGCCATGGATGTGAAGCGGGTGGTAGGTGGTTTACTGCTTCAGAATCGTGATCTGCGGGTGATCACACCGGATGACCTCAAAGTGGTCACCGAGCGTCAACCTACCGAAGAGGAGTTGCAGGATCTGCTCTTCGGTTGGAAAGTGGTCAAGCATGTCAAATCCAATGCCATCGTCTACGCCAAGCAGCGCACAACCGTCGGTGTCGGTGCCGGTCAGATGAGCCGGGTGGACTCTTCACGCATCGCCGTGTGGAAAGCCCAGGAGACCGCCGCCAATGCCAAGAGGGAAGAGAACCCCATTGCCGGTTCCTCTTTGGCTTCCGATGCCTTCTTCCCCTTCCGTGACGGGGTGGATGCTGCTGCTGAAGCGGGTGCCAAAGCGGTGATTCAGCCCGGTGGCTCGATCCGGGATGAAGAGGTGATCGAGGCGGCCAATGAGCACGGTATGGCCATGATCTTCACCGGCTTCCGTCACTTCAAACACTGATACGTCGTTTCGCTGTCATCGCTGCATTTTTGCTTTTTCACGCCCTGTCACTTCTGGCAGGGCGTGACTGTCTCTGCGTCCTGCCTGTGCCTGCCCAGTTTCCTGCTGTTTCTTTGCTAAAGGGGAACCAAATGGGAAGAACAGCGCTCTATTAAGCGAATAGTGTACTCCGTCAGCATGCAGGCGGAACTTGCCTTGTCCATCGTTCAAGCGTATCGTAAATGGCATTGATTCTTAATTGTATCCAGCTCCCCTCACGAAAAAGGACTTTTCCCCTATGAAAGCCAATGTTGGTGGTCTTGATAGAATTCTTCGGATTGTTGTTGGAACAGCATTGATTACAATGGTCTTTGTTGGTCCCATGACACCTTGGGGATGGCTCGGTGTCGTTCCCCTGGCTACAGGGCTGATCAGCTTCTGCCCCCTCTATCCTCTGATTGGTCTCAATACGTGTGGTAATCGGGAAGAGGTCTGAGCTTCTCCAGGGCGTGTCCTCAATGAGCCCTAGTCTCCGGTGGGTCGTCGCAGGATCGAGATCCACTGGAGCACCGTGCTCAATCCGGGTATCCCAGTAGAAACGCCCAATAATGAAGAGCAGAAAACTGTTCCACAGGCAGAAGAGAAGCCGCTCTTGCACTGGAAAGTATGCCTCTTCCACCGGTTGTCTTCACTGCAAAGAGTAACACCACTCTATCCTTTATCCGCTCGTCGCCACCGAATCCAGGGAAGGGTTCTGTTCAAGAGTTTTGAGATCAACGCAGAAGGAGATCCCGTTCGTATTCAGGATTCTGCGCCGTTGAGATGTGTGGCTTATCCGGAGCTGAGGCCAATTTATCACTGGAAATTGCGTCCGGGGGGTACGATACTTGCTGTCATGTTAGATGGTAGACTCCATCCATGACTGTTGCCGGTGAATTGCCGGACAGGGAAAGCAGGACTGATACCGTTGCGTCATCTCTTAATCGCCTTTAGTGCTCTGGGACTGGGATTCTGGGGTTTGACAACCTGGGATTGGCAGGTTGCCGAGTTGATTCGTGGCCTGATTCCCATCGCTGCCATTCTCTTCGGTATGACGGCACTCGGTGCTGGATTCCGGGCGATTCCCCTCAAGGGGGCCTCTGCCGCCGCGACACCATCCGATACTCCCCCTACACGCCTCAGCCCTCTGGTACTTAAAGAGGATTGGTGGGCAATCTGGTTGGGCCTTCTTGTCGTCGGAATCGGTCTGATCTCTTTCTTCAGCGGCAGTATGGTTCTCAAGGATTTGGCGATCAATCCGGGCAAGCTGAAGTGGCAGAGTATCGATGAACTGGTTGTCCATTTCGGAGATAATCTGCATCTCTATTTCGGTCAATTTCTGGTCTTTGCCGCAATGTTCGGGGTTTCCTGCCGGATCATGGGGATCTCGTTGAAGGATTTCCTGCGCGGTTTTGCAGTGATCTATCTGATCTCCATGCTTATCTTTGCCGTTGGTGGTTGGGAGAGTGCTGAGCGGTTCAATCTGGAACCACCGCTGGTTGCGTTGATTCTCGGTCTCTTCATGGCCAACTTTTTACGCCTGCCTCCGTGGCTTAACAGCGCCCTGCGGGTCGAGTACTACGTCAAATTCGGGATTGTGCTGCTTGGAGCGACCTTTCCCATCAGTCTGGTGGTGAGTGCCGGACCGGTAGCCATCGGTCAGGCGACCGTGATCGCTATCGTGACCTGTATGACCATCTATCACTTGAGCACTCGGGTCTTTGGTTTGGATCGCCGGCTGGCGGCGGTGATCAGTGTCGGTGGTTCCGTGTGCGGTGTTTCTGGCTCAATGGCCATCGCTGCTGCTGTCGGCGCTAAAAAAGAGCACCTCTACACCTCGGTCACTCTGGTGGTGGTCTGGGCACTGGTGATGATTATCGCCTTGCCGTTCGTCTCGCAAGCGTTGGGTCTCTCTCCCGGTGTTGCAGGCGCATGGATCGGCACCTCGGAATTTGCCGATGCTGCCGGTTTTGCCGCTGCAAGTGCCGTTGGTAAAATGGCTGGTAATGAAGAGTCCGCCATCAAAGCTTTCACCTTGATGAAGGTGATCGGACGCGATATCTGGATTGGCCTCTGGTCCCTGATCTGGGCTCTTGTGGCAACCACCGTCTGGAATAATGAGCGGCAACCTGGCTCTTCTCTGGATAAGAGTGAAATCTGGCGTCGTTTCCCGAAGTTCGTTATCGGGTTCTTCGTTGCTTCGATCATCGTCTCCATGGTCACTGCCGGACAGGATGCCCAGAGCTTCGAAACACTGGTCAAACCCAATCTGCTCGGCCCAATCGGTGCATTGCGTGGATGGGCGTTCATCTTCTGTTTCCTCGCCATTGGACTGACCACCCGTTTCCGGGAACTGAAGAGTGTCAGTGGTGGCGCTGTTTCTGCCTTCTCCCTGGGCGTTATGGTCAATGTTCTATTGGGTTATATCCTCTCTGTTCACGTCTTCGGTGACTACTGGTCACAGCTGTGAATTATCGAAGGAAGCCTGAGCCGTGTTGTGGTAACTGCTGTTTTTTCCTCAGTGAACCTGAGCAGTTGGAGCAGTCGCTGCCGGGATATTCAACCCTCTCTTCTGCCTACGGTTCCGTCAGGGCCGATACAGGCGTCTGTACTCAGCGTGAGCAGTTTCTCGTGGCTCGGGATCACTGTCGGGATCATCGCTTTATTGGTTGCCGCCGCTGACTATCCATCGTCTGTTTTTCATTGATTTGCAAAGAAAAAGCCGCTCTTCCTGTTTCAGAATCATATCTGATCAAAGAAGAGCGGCTTGTGCGTGCAGTAAGGCTGTTCTACTCGGATGAACTACGAGTAGATATCGATCCCGAACTTCGGCGGATCCGTAACCGAAGAGCCTGAGAGGCCACGAATTCTGCTGGAGAGCTCGCTTGTAGAGACGTTGCGGGCCTGCTGAATCTGTGAGTCGGTCAGCCGGGATATCTCACGGCTCCGTTCCGACATCTGCTGAAAATTTCTTGCAGCGTTCGCTGCATTGGCTGCAGTAACTTTATAGACGGACATGGATTTCTATCCTTTTCCACGCTGTTGTCGTGCACTCGGTTCCACTCTAGGGCGTGTCCTCAATTAGAACGAATCCGCGTTTGTGGCTGAAAATGCAGCAGGCAAGGCGTGAGGAGTGCTGTTTGGCACGGCCAAATGAGTGACGAACAACGCAGCATGGTACATTTTCAGGCCAAACCCGAAGGGCTGGCGGCACGCCAGCGCGGTTTCGGGCTCATTGAGGACACGCCCTAATTTAACAATAACGATCCCGGAGAGTGGTTTCAAGGAGAACCCACCGGGAGTTTCCAATCGGAGTGTGTGGAAAGCGTCCGAACTATCGGGCTCTATCGTTCAGGAAGGTAGCCCGCAGGAGCGTTCTGTCCCCCTTTTCTTTGGCCGATTTTAAAGAAGCCCAGCACTTCTTGCAGAGAGGAGGCACCATCGGAAAGCTCCGTTGAGACGGCCGCCATCTCTTCTGAAGCGGCAGCGTTCTGTTGAATCACCTGATCAAGCTGCTGGATGGCTTGGTTGATCTGTCCGGCGCCGGTATGGGACTCCTGATTGGCAGCAGCAATCTCTTGGATCAGTTCGGCTGTTTTCTGAATATCGGGTACGAGTTGCTGCATGATATTGCCAGCCTGTTCCGCAACCTCGACGCTGGAGCCGGTAATCTGGCTGATCTCACCGGCTGCCACCTGGGAGCGTTCGGCCAATTTACGAACCTCTGCGGCCACCACGGCAAAACCTTTACCGTGTTCTCCGGCACGGGCTGCCTCAATCGCGGCGTTCAATGCCAACAGATTGGTCTGGCGAGCAATCTCTTCGATGATAATGATCTTGTCGGCAATTTCACGCATGGCGTTGACAGCCTGACTGACCGATTCACCACCTTTTTTCGCGTTATCCGCAGCAGTAAGTGCCGCTTTTTCCGTGACCACCGCGTTATCGTTGTTGAGTTGGATATTGGCCGACATCTCCTCCATGGCGGAAGAGGTCTCTTCAACAGATGCTGCCTGTTTTTGGGCGCCATCGGCAACAGCGTTGGCGTTTTCCTGGACACTGGTGCTCTCTGTCACCACATGGTCGCTGACGTCGAGGGCAGAACCGACGATCTCTTTCAACTGTTCGACCATGGTGCGGATAGCTCCGTAGATGCCGATTGCCGGTTTACTCTGGTCAAACTGGACGGTCAGATCTCCGGATCCCACACGTTCGGCAATCTCCATCACGTCAGAAGGTTCACCACCGATGGTCTTCAGAATGTCGCGCGCAATGACAATCGCCAGGAAAAGCCCGACAAGCACAAAGAAAGTGGTAAAGACAACGTAGACCCAGAAGTCCCGCGTCGCCTCCGCACCCAGTTCCGAGGCTCGCTCACTGAGATCGACGGAGAGTTGATCCTCGACCTCTTTCAACAGATTAATCTTGGCGGTAATGGTCTTGAACCAATAGCCGGCTTCAATGCCGAAATTACCGGCCGCAGTCTCCATATTCAGAGCTGAGAGCGCCTTGAGTGCCGGTCCGTCATTGACTTTGACCGCTTTGTCCATCTGTTTGACGGTGGCGCCGTTGGCCGCCATGGCCACCACTTTGTCCTGTCCCTGCTTGTACTGGTTGATGGTGTCGCGAATCACCTTCAGGTGCTTCTTCTCTTCAGCAGATGTTGTGGGGTGGGCTATGTACGCGTCGATATTCTCGATAATAGTCTGATAGTTGCTGTCAAAACGGGTTGCATATTTGTCCGTTTGACGGAGTACGAAATTCTTGAACTGATGAATTGCACCACCGTAGCCAATAGCGCGGTAGATGGATGCCAGGAAGTCGGTTCGCTGTGATGCCGAACCCTTCTTGAAGGCGATATTCCGCATCCGCTGAACCTCGTCAACAGCGGTAGCCTTCATTTTCTGTTTAAAGAATTGAACCTGTTTATCGGGGGCGAATGACTCGAAGACGCGGAAATAGGTGTCCTGTTCCGTGACCAGGATGCCAAACTTGAGAAACATCCCGCTGCCGAAGCTGTCTCTGGCAAAGGTGTTGGAGAGCACGGCGCGTTCGATGCCAGCCCGCTCCTTTCCGAGAAGGAAGTTGACATAGCCGGAGGTGAGAGATGCCATCTCAATATTGGACGCCAGTTTCGACATTTGGCCAATGGTGTTGAGGAAGGCGCCATTCATCTTCGTATAGTAACCGATGGCCTCCTTTGTCGGGATGCTCATACTGGTGACACGGTTTCGGATGGTGTCAACTTGCCCCAACCTGCTTAGTGCATCGGAAAGGCGTGATGCCAGTTCTGCGTCGAACTCTTTGGCATTAAAACTCGATAGATAGTCGGAAAGCGCTTTGTTGCGAGTGTCGGTCAGTTCCCGTTGACGTGGCAGCTCCGAACGGAACTTGGCCCCTTTACTGCCCAGATAGCCAGCAGTCATGCCGCGCTCTTTCTGGGTCTCGTGGACCAGAGCACTGATGCGCACTGCTAACCCCGAAAGCTGTTCGATCGCTTGCATGGAGAGTGATTGTGAACGTTTATCGATCACGCCCTGCATTCCGAACCAGATCAACCCAAACAGAGGGAAAAACAGCATGAGGATGAATTTATTGCGCAGCTTAAGTCGATTGATAATTCCCATGGTCAACTCCCCCTGAGTGGTGGGCTCTATATCGGGTATTCAGGACTCTATTTGTCAGCTTCCGATTTGAATCCCGGAACAGCCTCTTTTATTGGCATCATCGAATATCGGCACTGTTTGCACGCATGTTCAGAGTGCTAGGGTAAAATAAATATCACAGAAACCAAGCGCATCACCATGATCGACAATGAATGCCTGACTTTCCCTGGCACAAGAACAGATGCTGAAAGAGCGTGACGTGTTCGTGAGATGTTTGGATGAACTATAACTGATTCTCAATCAATTGAGAAGTTTGCACTACTTGTTCGTGGATAACAATGGGAGTGTCGCCAGTGGAGTGTACATTTTTGAGAGAGAGCAAAAAAAAAAGTGACCGAAGTCACTTTTTTTTTCCACCAGTGCGAAACGATGTTTCTCACTGACATAGAAGCTGAACGAGGGTATGTCCCTCAATCACGCTTCCTTATTGGGGGCAACCAAGACTCGCGTAGTAGGCGGCCATGTTGGCGATATCATCATCGGAGAATTTACGCATCTGGGCATTCATGATGCCGTTTTTGCGCTTCTTATCACGGAAGGCTTTCATCTGGTCTTTAAGATATTTCTCTTTCTGGCCAGCCAGATTGGGGTAGGCTTTGCTTTTGCTGATGCCGGTCTTGCCGTGGCAGGCAACACACTTTTTAGCTTTGGCTTCGCCGGCAGCGGCGTCAGCGGCATAAGCGGGAGCAGTGGCAAGACCAAGTGCAAAAGCAGCTGCAGCCAGAGCGATGGCAGTACGTTTCATGTGGGGTCTCCTAATCCTTGAGGGTGAACATGCCTTCCAGCGGTGTTGCCGTGGGCCTTGATATCAGCCCGCAAACCAACAGCGGTGGTGAGACTAAAGAATATCCAGTCGTTGCGCAGCCTGCCGCAACGGTTCCCGGAACGCGTCCGCCAGCGGTACAAGTGGCCGGCGGAGATACTCTTGACACATTCCCATCATGTGGGCCAGGGCCTTGACGGGAATGGGGCTGGTTTCACAAAAGAGAAGCTGGTTGATCTCAAGCAGCTTCTCGTGTTCTTTCAATGCAGTCTCCAGATCGCGCTCGTTCCATGCTTTCCAGAGTCGAACAACCCGTTCAGGGGCTACATTTGCCGTGACGGAGATACACCCACGTCCTCCAACAACGAGAAACGGGTAGAAGGATGCGTCATCTCCTGAGATCAGCGTCAGGGAGTCTCCGCAACGAACATGCACCTCCGATGCGCGTTCCATGCTGGAGGTGGCATCCTTGAGGGCGACGATATTGGAGATCTCAGCCAATTGACACACAGTATCCGTCGACATGTCTACGGCTGTTCGTCCTGGAACATTGTAGAGCACCAACGGCAGTTCTACCGCCTCGGCAACGGTCTTGTAGTGGTCATACAGACCAGCCTGAGTGGGCTTGTTGTAGTAGGGTGTGATCAGCAGTGCTGCATCGGCTCCGGCTTTTTCTGCGTATTGCGTCAGTTCAATGGACTCACGCGTGGAGTTGGAGCCGGTTCCTGCGATCACCTTGGCACGACCCGCTACATGCTCAAGGCAAAGGTCGATGACCTGTTTGTGTTCATCGTGGTTCAGAGTGGCGGATTCTCCAGTGGTACCACACGGAACAAACCCATCCACTCCGCCTGCAATCTGACGATCTATCAACGCTCTATATGCATCTTCATCGACGTTGCGATCACGGTCGAATGGAGTGATGATGGCTGAGAAAACGCCTTCCAACATGAGATACCTCTTGGTCACAGTGGTCAGACTCAGCACACCCTAACGAAAAGCGCTCTTATTCTCAAGGAAATGGAGAGGGGTTTTGCGCTTCCAAGAAAGAGAACGACTCACCCGTCTGCCCGAACACCTCATCCGTGTCGTGCAGTTCAGGAGAGTTTCATGGAAGACGCATTTTTTTTCTTGGGAAGAGTGACACCCCGAATAAGCATCTTGAATGCAATGGAGGGTTGAGTGTTTAAGGGCGTGTCCTCAATTAGCCCAAAACCGCGCCTGCGTACCGCTAGCCCTTCGGGTTTGGCC
>JADGBX010000060.1 GCA_015231265.1 Magnetococcales bacterium
CGACTCCCGCCTCTTCCCCACCTTCTCACGGCAAGGTGTCTATTCACAGATCACGGCTCAACGAGGCGGTTGGCCACTGGCGATTCAAGCTCTGGCACGTTATTGGGGTATGGAACCCTCTCTGGACAATCGAGTGCTGCGTATCGGGCCGGTACTCCAGTATCCACTGGATTGGAAGCACCGCTTCGTTATCGATTTTCCCGCCCTCTATCACGGTATGGATCACCTCTACCAACAGGCGGGGCTCTCCGCCTTCGATTTCCTCGATCTCGAGGATCTGGATGAGGACGAGATAGATGAGCTGCGGCAGTGGGTCGAGAACCGTATCGTCATTCTCGGCGATGTGTCACGGGTCTCCTTTGCCCAGTTCCAAACGCCTGTCGGTGTCTATTACGGGACGGAGCTTGTCGCTGCTTCCCTGCACACTCTGATGAGCGGCTCCATTCTCCGACCGGCAACGCTGGAGATGGAGGCAATTCTCGTCGCGATCATGATTGTCGCCGTTCTGGTGATCGGCACCCTCTCCAAGCTGTTGTGGCGGATTCTCTTCGCCCTGGTGCCGCTGCTCTTCTTCATTGTTGCCGCCGTTGCCGGGTACATCTATCTGGATATGGTGTTTCCCATGGCGGGTGGACTGGTGTTCGGCGCGCTCTATCTGCTGATGGTCAACATGATCAAGTATCGGCAGCTCGCCCGACAGAAGAGTTGGATCCAGAACGCCTTCTCCTCCTATGTTTCGCCGAATCTGGTGAAACATCTGATCGCCCACCCGGATCATCTCGCCCTGGGGGGTGAGTTTCGGGAGTGTACCTTCATCATGACCGATCTGGCGGGGTTCACCTCCCTGATGGAGAAGCACGATCCCCAGGCGATGGTGGCTCTGCTCAACACCTATCTGGATCGCATGGTGCGCATCGCCTTCAGCCATGACGGCACCCTGGATCGTATCGTCGGTGATGCGGTCTGCATCATGTTCAGTGCTCCGGTCAAGCAGGTGGACCACGGCCGACGCGCGCTCACCTGTGCCCTGGAGATGCACCAGTTTGCCCAGCAGTTTTCTCAAGAGCAGCGCGCGGCGGGCATCCCCTTCGGACATACCCGTATCGGTGTCCATACCGGTCGGGTGCTGGTTGGGAATTTCGGCGGCGGCGCCATCTACGACTACCGGGCGTTCGGCGATCCCATCAACACCTCCGCCCGCCTTGAGAGCGCCAACCGCTATCTGGGTACCCGCATCTGCGTCAGCGATGCCACGGTCCGGCTCTCCCCCGATTTTCAGGGCCGACCTGTGGGGACGCTGCTGCTCAAAGGTAAAAGCAAGGGGTTGACGGTGTTCGAGCCGTTCCCTGCCGACGAGGTGCCGGATGCGGCGTTTCTGGCTGGGTATCGTGAAGCGTTCCGGATGATGGAAAGCAGTGACCCCGCCGCCCTTGATGCCTTTGCCGGTCTGGTGAAAGACTTTCCCGATGATCCTCTCTGCCGCTTCCACCATCAACGGTTGCTGAACGGGGAGCAGGGGATCTCCATTACCATGGCGGGCAAGTGACCATTTTCTCCCTCTGAACAGTCGAAAGAGTATCCGTGATGAGCGAAACCTCCGGAGTGGTAGCATTCACCCCTGAAGGGGATAGATTGGCGCTAGTGGTGATTCTCGACCGCTCCGAGGGTAAAGCGCGCATTCTCAATGAGAAGGGACGGGAGAAGAATCTCAACCTCGCCCGTATTCTCTGCAACTCTGATCGCACGCTCGGTGAGCGTTCCGGCTGGTCGTCTCTGATCGGTTCGATTCAGGCCGCTCTGGAGACGCTGGTTGCGGAGGTGGATGTGCCACTGCTCTGGGAGTCGGTGGAGGGGGGAGAGGGGTGCGAAGCCAAGGAGCTGGCCGATCTCTTCTTCGGCGAGACCGACGGCATGCACCAGGCCGCCGTCTGGACCGCCGTGGTACGGGAGAAGCTGCACTTTCAGCGCCAGCAGATGGGGTTCAAACCTCGGGATGCCGAGGCGATTGAAACCTTCCGACAACAGCGAATCCGCGAGGAGGAGATTCTTCGGCAACGCGCCTCCATCGACGCGCTGATGAAGAGACTGCTCGGCGCGCGGAAGGCAGGGGAGCGCATAGCTGGTGGCGGTGAACAGGGGCTCTCCTGGGTTGAAGAGGAGGAGCCTCAGTGGCAACCGGAGCTGCCACCAGAGCAGATCGAATTCATCGAGAATCTCTACGACTGGCTCTTCGGGGGTCACCGCTCCAAGGATGTGGAGAAGCGTCTCGCCTCTGCCGGTCAGACGTTGCGCCTCACCGACCGAGAGGCGGCTGTAGAGCTGTTGATTCGGGCCGGACGCCTCTCTCCCCGGTGCGATCGGGATCGATACGCCCTGGGTGTGCGTTCCACCTTCAGCCAAGAGCTCCAATCGGTGGCCGAGCAGGTGACGCCGTGGGGAGATGCTGCTTCCGAGCCGGAGGAGATTCTCAACTTCTCCATCGACGATCCCCAGACCCGGGAGGTGGATGACGCTCTCTCGGTTCGCCAGGAGGGGGAACTCCACCATGTGGTGATTGCCATCGCCGACGCCGGACGCCTCTACGAGCCGGGTTCCCCCATCGATCAGGAGGCGGCCCGCCGCTCCACCACCGTCTATCTGCCCACCGGCACTTTTCTGATGGTTCCGGAGCATCTTTCCTGCGATCTGGGCAGCCTTACCGCCGGACTCACGCGCTCTGCCATGACCTTCCACGCCTGGTTGGATGCCGATGCTCAGGTGCAGCGTTTTGAGATCAAGCGCCAGGGTGTGCGGATAGCCCATCGTCTGAGTTATACCCAGGCGGATGCGATCCTGGCCGGTGCGTCGGATGCTGAAGCCGGTGAAGACGTGGTGGTGACGCAGGTGTCGGAACCGCTACACACGCTGCATGCCCTGGCTATGAAACTGCGTGCTCGACGTATCGCAGAGGGGGCGGTTCTGCTGCCGCGCCGTGAGATGCGGGTCGCCGTGTCGGGGGCGGAGATCTCGGTCACCATGGTCGATCCGGAGACCCCCAGTCACCATCTGGTCTCCGAGTTCATGATTCTTGCCAACCATCTGGCAGCGGATCTGGCCCGGAAGGAGTCCATCCCTCTGATTTTTCGCACCCAGGAGGCGCCACTGGAGCCGCTGCCGGAGGGGGTGGAGAGCGATCCCATGCTGGCCCGGGATGCCCGGCGTCTGCTGCGTCCCGCTTCCCTCTCCCTGGAGCCGGGAACCCACCACGGTCTGGCGCTCTCCTCCTACACCCAGCTGACGTCGCCCCTGCGTCGCTACGCCGACCTGATCATGCAGCGCCAGTTCGCCGCCTGGTTGGATGGTTCCGATTGGCCCTACGACCACGAACGCCTGATGAAGGTGCTCGCCAGCAGCGAGAGCATCGCCCGCGACAGTCGAAAAGCCGAAAACAGTGCCAAGCGTCGCTGGTTCCTCCACTGGCTGGAGAGCGTCGCGCAACAGGATGTCAGAGAGAGCATTGACGTGATGGTGGTGCAGGAGATGCGCGGCGGCTGCCGGGTGGAGACGCGACCATGGGGTGTCGATGGTTTCCTCGCTACCGGTGCAAAGATCACACCCGGTGAGGTGGTGAAGACCCGAGTCGAAAGGATTCAGGCCGATGTGGGGAACATGCGCCTGACTATGGTGTGAACGGTGAAGATGATTAACGTGTTCTTGTCAGATTTGTTCAGGTAGTATTTGATGCTAAAGTAAGCAACGCCGTCGCTCTTATTGAGCCTGTAGGTGTGTGGTTCGGGTGTTCGTTCTGGTGAATGAGTACAAAGATAATAAGGACTCAGAGGAGGTGGCTTATGTCTCGGCCCTATCCAGGTAAAGAGAATAGTTCTTCAGGTGAAGAGGGAGAGGAGACCGGTATTGGTATAGGCATGCCGGCTTTTCCCGAAAATCAAACAGTCAATGGAGCCAAAACAGTGCATATAACAGCCGATGGCTCCGTCAATAAAGCGCTGCCACTCACGCGACGCAACCTCTCCGATCAGATGAAGATGACCGATCGTGAGGTGGAGGAGCGCAAACGGCTGCTCGGTTTTGCCGATGCCGATGTCGCTTTTCTCAAAGGGTGCAAGGAGCACATCGCGCGTCGGATTGACATCATCATTGAGAATTTCTACAGCCATCAGGAATCGATTCAGGAAGTGGAACTGCTGATCGGTGACGCCGAGACGCTCAAGCGGCTCAAAGCCTCCCTTCGCGGCTACATCATCGAACTGTTCGACGGCTACTACGACCGGGAGTACGTCAACAAACGGTTGCGCATCGGCAAGGTGCACAAGCGGATCGGCGTTTCACCGAAACTCTATATTTCCGCCGTTGTTCTTCTGGAGGATCTTCTGCAGCAAGAGCTGCTGGAAGTCTCCATGAACGATCGGGTCTGCACCGACTGTGATGGTCGGCGACAGGCACTGCACAAGCTGTTGATGTTCGATATCCAACTGGTGTTCGACACCTACATCTCCAGCCTGCTCTCCGAAGTGCGGGCTGCCAGCGATCAGGTGGAGCGCTACGCCCAAGGTCTGGAGGCGACCGTTGCCGAACGGACTCGCCAGCTTGAAGAGCTCTCTTCCATGGATGGACTCACCGGTCTGCTCAACCAGCGCACCTTCTTCAATATCCTGCGCCGGGAGATCAACCGCGCCGAAGAGAATCGGCAACCTCTCAGTCTGGTCTACTTCGATCTCAATAAGTTCAAGCAGCTCAACGACACGCAGGGCCATAAAGCGGGGGATGCTCTACTCACCCTGGTGGGAGAAGTGTGCAAAAAGAGTATCCGTGACTACGATACCGCCTTCCGCTACGGCGGCGATGAGTTCGGAATCGTCATGCCGGAAACCACCCAGGAACGGGCCATTGAGATCTGCCAACAACTGATCGAAACCTTCGATAAGGGCAGGACGTTCAACGTCACCTTCAGCATAGGAATCGCTCAGATGGGGCCGGATGACTATTACGACATGGATAACTTCATCAAACAGGCCGACTCCTTCATGTATGTCGCCAAGGCGCAGTCGAAGAAAGAGCCGGGGCACTACATCCGCTACAAAGGGGCACCCGATGAGGAACCCGCAGAGCCGGAGGCGTTCTGAGCAGTAATCATTGACAGGAAATGAACCTCAAGCCAGACACATCCACACTGTAATAATAGGCCTCACACTCCGCCAGGGCCTCAGCGCCCTGGTCCCGGAGCATTTAACGGCCAACAAGGGCGTGTTCTCAATGAGCCCAAAACCGCGCTCCTCACGCCTTGCCTGCTGCATTTTCAGTCACAAACGCTGATTCGTTCTCATTGAGGACACGCCCTAGATCATCGACTGTTTCTTTTTTTGCGGTGGATTGCGACGCCGATTCTTTTCCAGTTTTCTCCAGGCAAGATTGAGTGGATCCTGACCGAAATGGTCGGCGAGCAGCGTGAGATAGATCAGCAGTTCACCGATTTCATCGGCAAGAGCGTCATGCTTGCGCTTGGTGAGGTGTTTACTCCCCTCCGGTGTGAGCCATTTGAAGATATCCTGCACTTTGGCCGATTCGACCGTCACGGCCATGGCAAGATTCTTGGGGGTGTAGAAACGCTCCCAGTCCTGTTCCTCGACATAGAGGCGGAGGGCTTTGACGAGTTCATTGATATCTTTATCGACGATCATTGTACCTTGGCCAGCAGGTTATCCAGCATGGATTGTGGGAAGAGCCGTTTCATCACCGAGAAGATCCGCGTCGGTGTCGTAACGTGATAGCGGATTTTTGGTGCGTCGCTCTCCAGAGCATGAATCAACGAGGAGACGACGGCTTCCGGCCCGAGGGTGTAACGGCTTTCGAACTCTTCGTTATTGAGGCGGTGTTCCAGTGTTGCATATGCCTCCCGGTGCCGACTGAGAACCGGAACGATGTTGCGTTGATAGGCTTCACGAGCCCGTTGACGAAACCCGGTTCGGATGGGGCCGGGTTCGATGAGGGAGAGATGGACACCCGTACCGCGCAGCTCCAGGCGGAGAGCGTCGGAGAGACCTTCCAGGGCATACTTCGAGGAGACGTAGGCGCCCCTGTATTTCAAAGCGACGAAACCCAGAACCGAACTGTTCTGCACAATGCGCCCTTCACCGGCAGCGATCATGGCGGGGAGAAGGCGGGTGGTGAGTTCGTGGGTACCGAAGAGATTGGTCTCGAACTGTGCCCGCAAGGCGTTGCGCGGGATATCCTCCACGGCACCGGGTTGGGCGTAGGCGCCGTTGTTGAACAGGGCGTAGAGCGTTCCGTTGGTGCGTTGCAACAGCCAGTCAACGGCACAGTCGATGGAGCGGGAGTCGGCAAGATCCAGGTGGACCGCCTCCAGCCCAAGAGCCATCATGGTTGGGATATCCGCCGGGTTGCGCACGGAGGCGAAAACCCGCCACCCCCTTTTATGGAGGGTGAGGGCCGCCTCTTTGCCGATTCCGGACGCACTCCCGGTGATGAGCACCGTGCGTCTGTCGGAATCTGGATTCTGATCGGCCATGGGCAGTTCTAAATGTTAAGGGTTAACACGTTGTGAACGGACCGAATATCGGCACGTCGTGCCCATAGGGTTATGCAAAATAGACGCCGAAGCGTGGAGGGTGTCAGAGAGCGATTGGATTATGTGTGGTGTGGCAGGGTGTTGGGTGGGATGAATCGGGACGGGGATGGATGGAAGAGAATCGGACTCACTATCCCGTTCGCCATTCTCCTGACTCTTGCGTGCGCTCAATTTTCGTTGGGCGATGGTACAACCAGATGAGCGACGAACAACGCAGCATGACGCTTTTTCAGGCCGACGAACACGAAGGGCTGGTGCCACGCCAGCGCGGATATGGGCTGAGTGTCAACAAACACGCCCTAGCTGTTGTTTGGATCAGCTGTGGAGGCGTGCAGGCCCTCCTGAACGGCATCGATAAAGGTGTCCGCTTTCTCCAGTCCCAGCGAGATCAGTTCACTTTCCGGGAGCTCGTGATCCAGATTATCCATAAAGGTCCGAACGGCCAGAGAGGTCGCCTCTTCATACATGGCGTCGTCCAGAAGATCCTTGAAGGGACGGAAGGAGGGGTCGGAGTGGAGCATCCGGGTGATGGCACCCACATCGGCCCCGGCACTGAGTAGGCGCTGGAGGATGGCCGATTGTTCGTGACGAACAGCCAACGCAAGGGCAGGGCACCCTTTCTTGTTTGCAAGATTCGGATCGGCTCCAGCGACGAGAAGCTGGTCTACGATCTTCAGGTCGCCGCGCTTGATGGCGTGATGAAGCGGGGCCGACCCCCGTTTGTCCAGGCGGTTGATGAGGGGTGGCAGCCACTTCTTGTTCAGAAGGTGGCTCACGGCTCTTCTCTTCCCGGAGCGAACGGTTTTGCAAAGATGTTTGATGCGGGAAGCATCATCCTTGGCGATCTGTTTAGCCATGGTATTGAGCCTCACCCGGGTGGTGTGTGTGCGTCATAGGGGTGTGCAGTGGTATACGGGCGTTTGTTTTTGAAAACCATGGCATAGGGTAACCAGTGAAGTCAACACACCATGCCTCTCGGCGGGAAGATCAGGGAACAGCATGCTCTTCAGATATGGTTTTCATGAAGAATGCATGCTAGATTTTTCCGCTCTCAACACGCCGGGGTCGAACGGTCGGACGCATCATACATCATCCAGGAGAGAAGCGGTGGAGAGCAGGCAAGGAGCAGCCGGTAAGGACGACAACAGTGCCGGAAAGGGTGCGCGGATACTCTGGTTTACCGGTCTGTCCGGAAGCGGCAAGTCGACTCTGGCCAACGGTCTGATCACCCGACTCGAACAGAGCGGGGCGCGGGTCAAACGGTTGGATGGTGATGAGCTGCGCGCACACTATGATGATCCGTTGAGTTTCACGCCGGAGGATATTCGCAAAAACAACCGCCGGGTTGTGGAGCTGTGCCAGACACTATCCGGTGACTACGACTATCTGGTGGTGGCGGTGATCACGCCCTATCGGGACTCTCGGGCCTATACGCGTGAGGTGTTGGGAGAGCGTTACTGTGAGATTTACGTCAAAGCGCATATCGACACAGTGATCGCCCGAGACGTCAAAGGGCTCTACGCCAAAGCGGTGCGTGGTGAGATCGACAACTTCATCGGTATCTCTCCCAACACCCCGTATGAGGAGCCGGTGGCGCCGGATCTGGTGATCGATACCGATACCCTCACCCCGGATAAGGCAGAACGGCAGTTGCTGGCATTCGTCTCCGGTTGAGATCGATGCAGCCTCTTTACTTCTCTGAAGCGGCAGCGCGCCTGTTGGTCACCGCCTGTTTCACCTGATCCAGGGAGGTGGGACCGTCCGGGGTATCAAGATAATTTGTTTTTGCGAGTTCAAAGTCAGGATCGAGCTTTAGGGCGCGGAGAAAGGCGCTGCGTGCACCACTGAAATCCCCGCTATCCAGTCTTTGAAGTCCTTTGGCGAATGCGGCATAGGCGTCCCAGTTCTTGGTGTGGATAGTGCGAACACCTTCAGGGTAGTCGGTGATGCCCAGGCTCTGAAGAATCTCGAAGGTGATCTCCTTCTGCAGATCGAAGAACTTGCCACGGGGACCGTCGGCCTCCTGATGGCCAAGCACCGCACCGTTGTTGACCGATGCTGCGGTGGTGTTGATCTTGTAGCGTCCGGACAAGTAATTGCCATCGCCCGATTCATCACGCACAGTTCCGGTGATGATGGTGCCGGCACGCAGCATGCGGCCAAGTCGAGCGGCTGAGTCGGCATTGACCAGCCCGCTGGAGGTGAGCTTCAGCTCACCAACCAGAGCATCGATACGGGCGCGCTCCAGGAGTTTAAGATCAGGCACTTTGGCCAGATCGGCCATGATGAAAGCAAGAACCGCCTTGCTGAAGTGCTGCTCAGGACCGAATTCCCCCTTTTTGATCTGATAATTGTAGAACGGTACGATGGCCACATGGTTAGGATCCCCGGCCACGTCGCCGCTGGTCTGCTCCCGTGTGACCGCCTGTTTGGCGAAGCGGCGGGCGATCTCTCTCTCCAAAAGCGTCACATAGCCGCGTACGTCACGCGCGCGTTGCAGGTGTGGCGGTGCCTTGGTCAGATACGATTTCCACGCCTCAACCGCCTTCTGGTGGTCTCCTGCCGTGAGTGCATCAACCCCTGTGTCGAAGAGAGCAGCGTGGGGATCGCTGCTGTTTGCAACGGCTGTCTTGTGGGGCGGTGGAAAACCCAAGAGCCGATCCACCTCCGCGGGTGAGTGACCACCACAGGACGCCAGCAGGGGAAGTGCCAGAAGAACACCCATCATGCGATACAGGGAGAGGGACATGGGGATCACTCCTTGTTGGAAAGAGGGGTTATTTTTGTGTCGTGATTGCTATCGATCGGGGAGGGCGTCATGGATTGAACTGCAGGTGCGTGGGCATCATGACAGCTGGAGCAGCGGCTCTGCACAGGCGGTTTCAACCAAGAACCCAGGTGTTTCCCGTGCGCCCCTGCCCGCCAGTCACGCACCCGGTCGGCGTGACAGGTGGCACACAGGGCGTCTGTTCGATCAAGCGAGGCCGGAGTCGAAGGGGAACCCGATAGAGATAGCATCTCATAATCGTCGTCGTGATGACAGTCGAGACACCAGAGACGGGCGGCACCGTGGCGGAGGGAGAGATCGGCGTGAGGCTGATTCAGGGGTCGCTGGCGGAGGTCGTTGGCTCGCCAGCCGTGACAGGTGTTGCAGGTGAGGGTCGGAGCAGTGCCGTGTAGAGCCGGAGGATCTCTCCGTTCGGCCATAGCTGGAGAACGGTCGGTTTCATCCACTGTCTCTGCTACAGCGACTGAAGCTATGGCAAACCACAGGAGAAGGGTGTTGCACCCAAGGATACGCCGTTGTGTTGACGAGCAGGAGGCAGACATGGTCAGACCCATGTTCAGCAGGGGTGGACGTAGTGCCCGAAGGTCGAGTCGAGCGCGATGATCGACGTGATGATGGTGCGCCTGATCCCTCGAATCGATGATTCCGGGATCAGGCAGCATCTGATACGAATTAGGGCAGAACCACTTCCGACTGGGCGACCAGGGTGGTGCCTTTGGCCTCGTCGGGCAGTTTAGCTGCGAACTTCTTCACCAAAGGCGGCGTCAGCAGAGCGTAGCGAAGTTCGGCGCGGATCTTGGCCACACCGTTGACCGGAATCATGTAGGCGATGCTGCGCTCTTCTCCCGGTTTCAAACGGGAGTCCCCGGCGATTTTAGTCGCTTTCGGTGGCGGAGCAGGTTTACCGGCGTCATCGGCCAGTTTCAGCATCAGAATGCCCTTTTTATCCTCCGTGAAGGGGGAGTTGGTGAAGTTTTTCCACAGCACCTCCCCTTTGGCATCCATGGCGGTCAGGACGATGAAGACGTTGCGGAACGGTGCTCCGGTGGGATAGTTGTGGGGCAGGTTGTTCTTCATCCGAATCCGGGTTTCGACACCGGCTTCCGCAGCCTTGGCGGTAAGGTCGAAGACGATCCCGCGTTTCAGCATGGCGGGGGTGTGTCCACCACCCATGGTGTGGTCGGCAAAACCGCCGGAGATCGGCATGTGGCATGACTGGCAGGTGATGGAGTTGCCGCTGGCGACCAGCTCCGGTCCGGTGGAGCAGAGAGGTACGCCATTGGGGTTCTTGCGTTGGTCGTGGCACCCCAGGCAGGCGTCGGAGGATTTGAAGAGACGTGGGTTGGCGGCGTGGGGGAAGGGGTTCACCGTCGGTTCACTGCTGCTGGAGCCCGGAGATTCGGTGGGATTTGCCCCTTTGAATGCGCCGTTTGGCCCTTGAAGCCGGTGGGAGGAGAAGGTGTAGGCCTTGGCTCCCAACTGCATTTTGCCATCCTTGCCGTGGATGCCCTTGTAGCTCTCCATAGTGTGGCAGGTGACGCAGGTGACGCCCTCGCTGTAGGCCGTTGAGGCGTCCAGTTTAGTGGTGCCGTCGCGGGCAGCGTTGGGAGCGTGGCAGTTGAGACAGACGGGGAACTTCCCGGAGATCTTGTGTTTCTCTCCCTCTTTTTTCGGGTTACCGACCATCATGCCGTAGAACGCTGCATGGATGGGATCCTCCAGCGCTGTGCTTTTGGCGTGCATGGAGGATTTCCACTGCGCATAGATCTCCTGATGACACTCACCGCAACTGGTTGCTGAAAGGTGGTGCAGAGGCTGTTTCTTTCCAGCCTGGACCGGCAGAGTCCAGATCATGATCAGCAGCAGGAGGGCGCTTAATGAGGCTGGTCGGACAAGAGAGGCGGAAAGCATGCGAATCACCTGAATCACTTTGAGGAAATCAACAGTGCACACGCGATGGTGCACGATAGTGTATGGAGTCCAAGGAGTCCGGGCGCGTCATGGAGGACCGGGGCTGTTGCCGGAGCAGTATCATCCCGGGGGCTCACCGCGCCATTTGATACTGCACCCCATGGCGGAGTGTTGATGACCCTCCAGGGTGCCCCCTTCCAACAGCGTGGTAATGGCGGCTTTCATCTCCTGGCTTTTCACGGCTGCCGGGTTGCGGGGACTGTCATCCAGGCGACCGCGATAGCGCAGCTTGCGCTCCTGATCGTAAACAAAGAAGTCAGGGGTACAGACGGCGCCATAGGCCCGTGCCACATCCTGCGTCTCATCACAGAGGTAGTCGAAGGGATAGCCCTTTTCAGCAGCACGACTCTTCATGTTGGCGAAACTGTCATCAGGATAGTTGGTGGGGTCGTTGCTGTTGATGGCAACGAAGCGGACACCTTGGGATTTCATCTCCGTTGCCAGCGCGATGAGCCGTCCCTCCACCGACTGGACATAGGGGCAGTGGTTGCAGATGAACATCACGACCAGGATCGAAGCGTCCCGATAGTCGTCGAACGCGTGTGTACGATCATCCACGCCGGGAAGAGAAAAACCGGGGGCTGTCGAGCCCAACTCACCGGGGGGCGTGTGCAGAAGTACCATTTGGTTGCTATCCCGTCCATTAGTAGGTAGAAGAACCGAGTCCGGTCTATTCTAGCCGTATCGCCGCTGTGATCTCCACTGTAAAACCACCGGTGAGGAGGATTCTTCAGCCAGCGTCGTCCCCACCAGCTTCAGCATCTTCGGAATTCACGGTCTGCTCCCCGGGTCGCTGGACCCGCACTGTGAGGATTCTTCGGGTGGAGGCGCGGTCGATGGTGACGGAGAGTCCGTCGATGGTGAACGACTCATTGGGAGCCGGAATGCGTTCGCACGCCTCCAGGATCCAGGCGTTGATCGGTGTGTTGGGTTTGCCGGTCAGTTGCTGGCCGAAGTGTTCGTTGAGAACCCGCAGTTCCCGATCTCCTTCCACCAGAAGAGAGCCGTCTTCAAGCTGTTGGGTCTCTTTGCCACGGCAGTCCAGTTCGTCATGGATCTCTCCCACCAGCTCTTCCAACATATCCTCAAGAGTGAGAATACCCTGAAGGTCACCATAGGCGTCCACCACGTGGATCAGGCGTTTCTTCTGGCCGCGCACGGTGTTGAAAATCTCTTCCACCGGCCGATTGGGGGGGACGAAGAGCGGATCATGTCCCGTTTCTCCCAGTGTTTTCTCGTCATCTCCCTGGGCGATCTCTTCCAGAATCTCGCGCTGGTAGACCACCTTGACGATGGTGGTGCGTGTGCCTTCATAGAGCGGTATACGGCTGAAGGGTTGTGCGAGAATGGTGGGCAGAGCCTCCTTGATGGTCATGGAGGAGGGCAGCATGAAGAGCTTCTGGTGGGGAATCATGATATCCGATGCCCGCAGGTCGTTGAAGGCGAAGATCCGCTTGATCATCACCTGCTCCGCCTCTTCGATAGTGCCTTCACGGGCGCCATGTTTGGCCATGGTGATCAGTTCGGCGGCGGTCACCAGAGGTGGAGTGTCGGCTTTGAAGAGACTCTGCATCCAGTCGGTGAAGATCTCCAAAATCCACACCAGGGGGAGGACGATGCGCGAAAAGAGCAGCAGCATCGGCGCCAGAAAGAGGGAGAACTGGACCGAGAAGCGGGCGGCAAAGGTTTTGGGTGTGATCTCACCGAACACCAGAATCGCCAGGGTAAGGCCGCCCACCGCCAGTCCCGGCCCCAGAGCACCGAACAGTTCGGTCGCCAGCACCGTGGTCATGGCAGAGGCGCCGATATTGACAAGATTGTTGCCGATCAGAATCGCGATCAGCATCCGGTTGGTGTTGCTCTTGAGGGCAAAAAGCGCCTTGGCGCCGGGACGGCCCTCGTTCATCAACGCTTCCGCTCGGATCATGGAGACCGACGTGAGGGCGGTTTCCGACCCTGAGAAGAGTCCGGACAGCACAAGCATCAGTAGAAGAATCAGAATATCCGCCACGGTGTTCCCCTCCGTGAGAGTGGTCGGCCCATGTTGGCTGGACCTGTGACCGTCGTGTCTCTGTATTAGGGCGTGTCTTCAATGAGCCCAAAACCGCGCTGGCGTACTGCCAGCCCTTTGGATTTAGCCTGAAAACGCACCATGCTGCGTTGTTCGTCGCTCATTTGGCCGTGCCAAACCGCGTTCCTCACGCCTTGCCTGCTGCATTTTCAGGCACAAACGCGATTTCGTTCTCATTGAAGACACGCCCTAGTTGTGCAGGATGGTCTGTATTCTATCCCCTTATCGACACACACCTCCGAACTCTACCCCTCCACGCCGTGGGAGAGAAGGTTCCTTGGTAGCTTTCCTGCGATTCTTCGGACACGATCCATACAACTACGGACGTTGCATCCTGAATCGCCATGGGTAGGCTCATGGGTGGAGGTGTCTTTACCCTGTTCAGCGTTCAGCCGAGGTTTTTCGTCATGACACAGCGCTCTGCCATACAGTCGTCTCTTCAGCCACGTTGGATCGATGGAGACGATGCGGCTCCCTTCAGTGGCAAGGCGGTCTGCATCGGTCGCAACTATGTCGCCCACATTGAGGAGCTGAACAATCCGCGCCCCTCGGAACCACTGTTGTTCATCAAACCGGCTACTGCACTCAGGCCACTGTCGGAACCGATTCATCTGCCTGACCATGGGGATGACTGTCACTTCGAGACGGAGTTGACGCTGTTGATCGGCGCGCCACTCTCCCGGGCAACTGCGGAAGAGGCGAAGAAAGCGGTGGTGGGGTTCGGATTGGCGCTGGATTTGACGCTGCGGGATGTGCAGGCCGTTCTGAAGAAAAAGGGTCTGCCCTGGGAGCTGGCCAAGGGGTTCGATGGCGCCTGCCCGGTATCCCGTTTTGTTCCGGCTTCCCGGATTGCGGATCCTCAGGTACTCCGTTATACGCTTCAGGTGAATGGTGAAACACGACAGCAGGGTGATCCCACCAAGATGCTGTGGGAGATGTTCGAGTTGACGGCACACATCTCACGTTTCTTCACGTTGATGCCGGGGGATCTGATACTGACGGGCACACCGGAAGGGGTGTCGGCTCTTGTGTCGGGGGACCACATGCAACTGACGCTGCACACGGTAGGAGGGGAGATTCTGTTGGAGGAGCAGGGTCGTGTCGTCTGATCTGACAGTTTTCGGTCAGTGATTCTTTGTTTGAAACATCGAATGTGCCGATTCGTTATCGCCGTAACGCCAATGGTTACGACAACGTCAATACCTTGGAAGCAAAGGTTCCGCACCTCTTTTTTAAGGAGATGGTATGGCAATGGCTACGACGAGCGGATGACGTTGACGTGCCTCTCAAGAGAAGAAACGCACCCATCACCGGTCGCCTTCCCCGACGCACTCCCCCACCCCCCGGCGCGCGACACACTTGCGGGGAGGTGGTGTTGTTTTTCCCCTCTCGAAGCTTCGCGTCCTTCAGGACGCACTG
>JADGBX010000061.1 GCA_015231265.1 Magnetococcales bacterium
TGCTCTCTGGTGACATCCATGATGCGGTCGATCACCTTCATCTCGAAGGGAGAGAAGTTGCGGAAGGGCCGTTCAGAATCGCCGCTACCGCCAAAAAACCCTTCAAGAATGTGATACATCACATCGCCGTCGATAGAGAGCAGGCTCATGGCCTGCGACGGCTCTACCCGAAGAATATTGATAAAAATCGGCGGGTCGAGACTGTGGAGAAATCGACCGAAGATCTGGTTGATGGTCGCTTTGGGCTGGACATGAACCTCGCGTCCCACCTTCTGCGTCAACTTGAAGGAGAGCTGCGATGCCAGATGCTCGTTGATGAGGTCCAGACCCGGCAGAGCACCGACACGGATGGCGGTCTTCTGGCCGAAGAAAAAGGCCGTGACCTTCACATCCTCCTGTGCGGCACTGGGCAGGTCATCCTCAACCTCATTGAGGTCGAGGGTTCCCTCCTCCAGCCCCAACATCAGGGCATCGATCTCCTCCGGAGACAAGATATGAGACATACGCGTCCGTCCGGTCGTGCATCGGTTCCGGGGAGAAGAAGGCGCCACAACCGTGTGGAAACCCTCTCTCCCTGCGGCCCCTTACTGGATGACAAATTCGGTGAAGTAGACCCGCTTGATCCGTCCGTTGATCAGAAGCCTGTTGACCCGTGCCTGAATCTCACCCTGAAGCTGGAACTTGCCCTCCAGGGCCTGAAGTTCCCGCGTGCTCTTCGAGGTGAGCAGGGAGAGGATCGTATGCCGGAGCTGAGCCCGGCGACGTTCCAGCTCCGGACGAAGCGCTTCATGATCCAGTTCAAGCTGAATCGTCGTCTTGAGGAACCGGCTGCCGCGCGGTTCATTCAGATTGACGATGAACGGATCCAACGCGAACACTTCACCCACCATCTCGGTGGGATCCTCTTCACGCCCTTCCGGTTCTGCTTGAATCTGCTCTTCGACAGCGGATTCGGTCATGGTTTTACCGACGAAATAACCGCCCCCGAGGCCGATCAGCAGCGCGGGCAGAACTACGATCAGCAACCGTACCAGACCGCCACCACCTTCGTCGTCTTCCTGTTCGTTTTCTTCTGCCATGGAGCCCTCTCCTGACTGTCCAGACCGCCGCGAACACCTAATGGTCCCGACGATTCCCCATCACGTTAACAGCAAACCCGTCCCGCCCACAACAGTCCACCACATCTGCCGACGCAACCTGTGGCCTCAACGGTACTGAACGGAACCCATTTCAGCGCCCCAGTGTCGTAACACCGACACCGGACGCACCGATTTCAGCAATAAATGCAAGTATGACACCAATCTAACCAAGATTTGGGATCACCCTCCTCCACCTTTGACGATAGAACAAAAAAAACGGAGTGGCATCAAGCCACTCCGAATGTCATGAGCGTGGTTCGGATCAGAGACCCGACTCAGTGGGCGTCACGCTTATCGCTTCAGGGCGATCAATTCTTCCAACATACCGTCAGTTACGGTCACGATTCTCGAGTTGGCCTGGAAGGCGCGTTGGGTGGAGATCATCTGCACGAACTCCGAGGACATATCGACGTTGGACTGCTCCAGAGAGAAGTTCATGATGTTGCCAAGCCGTCCACTCTGCGGGGTGCCGATGCGCGGCTCGCCGGAGAGATTGGTCTTGCCGAACAGGTTCGAACCGATCTGAGTCAACGCGGCTTCGTTGTCGAAGTCCACCAGAGCCACCTGATAGAGTGGCCGAGTCTGACCATTGGTGTAGGTTCCGAACACCTTGCCATCCTGGTTGACGGAGAGGCTGTCCATGTAGCCGATGGTGTAGCCATCCTGTGCCAGCCCCAGGGTGGCGAACTCCCCGGCATACTGCACGGTGCCGTCGATACCGGTGTTGTTGGCGCTGTCGGCAGTCACCGCACTGGCACCGATATCATACTGGGTCGCCGTCCCGGTGGAGTCGATGCTCCAGTCGTTGGTGGAGTCGCCATTGGTCCCGATAGCCGAGCCGAAGTCGAACAGAATATCCTGCGCTTTGGCGGTGGTACCGGTGTTGTAGTCGTGGAAGTTGAAGGTGATGGGCGTCGCACCTTCCCGCAACAGTTTGCCCTCCTCGTCGAACTCCAGGCGACCGGCGGTATACCCTGCCAGAACGCCACCCGTCTTGATCGGCTGAACGTTGCCGGTGGTGGTATCCACCGCGGTCAGGTTGCCGGTTCCTTGATGCTCCTTCACCAGCTCTTCGGTGGCGGCAACGGCGTGCCAATCCCAACTGTTTTTCGGCACCTCGGCAACATTGTTCTGCCCCACCACGTTCATGACTGTCCCTGTGCTGGGTGCGTAGGAGACGTCATACTGGGTGCCATTGGTCAGCGTGCCGTTGTTGAACGTGAGTGTCGAGGTATCAACGGTATTTGATCCGGCCGCCAGAGTTCCCGTTGCCGAAGCGATGACGGGGGTTCCACCGGCGCTGGGCGTAAAGGTAAAGGTCACGGTGGCTGCATCACTGAGATCGAAAGTGACGCTGTTGTTGGTCCCCGCCGTAATCGTTGCCGGTTCATAGTCCAGCTTCTTGAAGTGCAGGTCGACGTTGTGTCCCTTGCCCAGGGAGTCGTAGACCCGCACCGTGGTGGAGTGGTTGTAGCTGGAGGAGTCGTTGGGATCGTAGGTGGAGTGCAGCGAATCGGTGATCACCGGGGTATCGGCGCTCAAGTTGACGCCGACGGTCACCTTCGTGCTCGCTTTCGGCGGGCTGGTCTCGAAGCTGCTCAGATCCACATCGGTCACACTGCTACTCTCGGCCGTTCCGTCCACCTTCAACTTCCATCCCTGCAGGATCATGCCGTTGTTGGCGACCAAGGTGCCCTCCTTGGTCTTCTTGAAATCACCGGCGCGGGTGTAGAAAGCGTCGTCGTTGGTGCTGCTGGCCGGAAGCAGAGATGTTGCGAGGTTGGCATTCTCGTCACGAAGCTGGAAGTACCCCTTGCCGTCAATGGAGAGGTCCAACACGCTGTTGGTGGAGTTGAACGACCCCTGACTCATGTTCTGGTCAACAGCGGACAATCCAACACCGGTACCGATCTGGGTGGAGGATCGGGTTCCGCTGACACCCACCGTCTGAATCAATACGTCCTCGAAAGTGGTTCGACTGCCTTTGAATGCCGTGGTGTTCGAGTTGGCGAGGTTGTTACCGATTACCGTCATCGCCTCACCGTAGCTGGTCAGCGCGCTCGAACCGGACAGCATGGCTTGCATGATGGACATACCGCAACTCCTATATACTGAGTGACCGGACTCTCTCCAAAGAGTCGTGGCCAAGAATTCTCCGATACCGTCTTACTCATCTTCTCACCCCCGATCAGGGGGAGGCTCTCCCGTGTGCTGTCGCCGTATTACCCACCTCCGGCCAGCTCCACACGGAGCACTTGTGAGAGATTGAGTGTGCGGCCACCCACATCCAGTTGGACGCCGTTTTCGCCATTGGAAACCCCTTTGACGGTGCCATTCTGCAACTTGGTGATCTTGGCAGGATCGTCACCGTTGCTCATCACCGTCACCGAGAATGTGTAGGAGCCATCGACCAGAGGATCGCCATATTTGGGATCATTGATGTTCACCTCATTGTCGCCGGTCTGATAGTGCGCCGCATCCAGACTGCGAACCAGTGCACCATCGGTATCAAAGACGTTGACCACCGCCATGGTGTCCTTGTCGGAGGAGAAGAGAATTTCACCACTGCCGTTGGCAATCTCCAGACCGTTGCCCTCGGAGACCACGTTGCGACCGATGTAGGAAACCGCCTCGTTAAGAGCACCCACACCCTGGGAAGCGATCAGCTTCTCCAGAAGTTCGTTACCCTTCTGCTGCTCACTCAGTGCCGAGAACTGGGCCATCTGAGCGGTGAAGTCCTGGTCTTTCATCGGTTCCAGAGGATCCTGATTCTCCAACTGGGCCGTCAGCATTTTAAAGAAGTCCGCCTGCAACTCCGCGGATGTCTGCTTGGTGGGATCCGAGTACTTACCGGCATCCGGATCGTATACCGCAACATTGTTGATCGACACTGAATTGCTCATGACTGCATCTCCTTGCAGCAGGACGCCCAATCCCGCCACGCGCTGTTTTCGTTTTCCGTCATCTGCACTGTTCCACCGTCTTGTGCTTTATCCTACTGGCCGATCTTGCGTCGGCTGTGCGTCTAGATTCTTTAACCCTTTTTCATATCAAGAGGCGTGCCAGTGACATTTTTTCTGTATATTGCTGATTTAATTACATATATGAATTTCATGACCTGTGCACATTTTTCCATGATGGAGTAAATCAACAGGAACATTTTTCCCAAGTGGGCAAAAATAGGGGGTATGGATGGGAGAGGGCGTCGGCGTGAAAGAGCACTTTGAGAGTGGAATAAGCTGGGAAATGGGGGAATGCTACGCTGGCAGAGGGTGTAAAAAGGGGATCTGAGAACGATTGAAACGGGGGAGCAGGGACTCCCCTCTTCAGCTTCCGGCAATAGGACTATTTCACAACGGATGTGACTCCTTCCGTCTCTCCGTGATGACTCATGGGGTGGTGCGTGTGGTGGTCACGATGCTTTTTCCGCCGTTTTTTGCCGTACATCGCCTTGCGCTGCTCTTGAGTGAGCCCCTGGGCGGTTTCGAGAATCATCCCGTGAATCGCCGCCAGTCCTGCCGATTTTTTCTCTCTCAACGTGGTAAACGCAGCATCCAACGCCTCCACATCCAATCTCTCCGCCTCAAGCAGGTGGATGGTTTCAGCTCGGGCTCGGTGCATCTCGGAGAAAGCGGTGCGTACCGCCTCTCCCCGCGCCTTCCAGGCCAAGCCCAACGCCATGCGGGACTCGGCATCCGGAGCTCGACGCATCCAGCGCTTCATGGGACCACCCCCCTTTCCCTCTTTAGAATCGCGCGCGCGTTGAGAGGGTTTCTCCCGCGCCTCCGTTTTTTCGCGAGGCGTTTGAGTCTCGCCCGTCGAGGTGACTCCGGCAACCGAACGCTCTTCCATGGCCGGTGGCCAGAGCCAGCGGGAGAAGAGCATGCCGCCGACGAAGAGATTCACCGACAGGGAGACGATCAGAATCAGCGCCAGCCGTTGGGGGGTCCAGAGTGTCATGGCAACACCTCCGAAGCGCTTTCCAGGGCGAAAGCGAGAGTAAGATAGTCCTCTTCCTGCTCCTGAGGCTCCAACCAGGCCAGCTCGATCACCACCTCGGGCAGAGGATCCGCCATCACAGTGCCGGAAGGGGAAGTGCCAGGGAAGAGACCACCCACCAGCAGCCCCATCACCATGGAACAGAGTAGCGCCGCCGCCGGTCTCCAGGCCGCGCCCCAGGGCCAAAGCTCCTTGAGCAGACGCTGCCAGGGTGTCATGCCCGCCTGCTCCAGAACCCGTGCCATCAGCTCCGGGGAGGCCTCTTCCGGGGGAGCCAGATCCAGCAGATCATCCAATGCCTGCGCCTCCTGCTGTTGAGACGGAAGGAGATCGTTCGCACCGCTTTCCAAACGGGACGTTATGGCATCTCTCTCGGACTCCGGCCACCGTTCACTGTCGGCGCCGTAGGAGGCAAGCAGTTCGGCAAGACGGTGAGAATCGATCTCTTGAGTCTCTTGTTCACGCTTCGACATCACGCTCCCCTCCCCTTTTCAGGATCGAAATCGACACCTCTATTATCCCGGCTATCCACGATTCACATCCCTGCGTACGGCGGCCAGACGCACCCGCAACGTTTTCCGCCCCCGCGCCAGCAGCGACTCCAGCGCTCGAACACCCACCCCCATCACCTGAGCGGCCTCCGCCTGTCGGAACCCCTGATGATGGACCAGAGTAATGGCCGTCCTCTGACGTTCCGGTAGCGCCGCCACCGCCCGGTTGACCGCAGCCGCCAGTTGACGAGACTCCAGATGGCTCTGGGGGCCGGGGGCATGATCCTCCTGATCCGGAGCCGTTTCACCCGACTCTCTGCTCTGCTTGCGAATTCTATCGATACAGAGATTGTGCGCCACCCGATAGAGCCAGGTTCGGATCCGCGCTTCAGGACGCCACCGCCCCGCCTGTCGCCACAGCTTGAGAAAACTCTCTTGGGCCACATCTTCCGCTTCGGCTCGATTACCGTTCAACATGCGCATGGCCAAGCCCACTACCCCGTCCAGGTGCAGAGCCACCAGCTCCCGGCAGGCGGTGGAGTCACGGCTGGAGACACGTGTCATCAAGAGCGCGTCCGACGCACGGTCGCGTACCGTTTTCTCGCCTTCCGCTCTCATGGGTGTCGCACTCCAGCACTCCACTATCCGGGACCAAGGCAATCGTAGCCGGAACAGACAGCAACGCCGGAGGAAATGGGCCTCCGGCGTCGGGGATCACGTTATCGAACGTTGGGTGTATATCCGCCCCAGCCGCCACCGGGGGCATAGCCGTAGTGATAGTTACCCGCTGGTCCGGCGGCACCACCACCGGAGCCGTAGGCCCCCTGCCCTGCCGGACCATATCCGTAGTAACCCTGACCTGCGTGGGCTCCGCGATCGTAACTCCAGCTATTGTATCGGGGGGCATAGCCTCTGTTATAGGGCTGCTGATAGGAGGGGGTCTGCGCCCTCTCCTGATCCATCTTTGCCGATTTACCGTGGCTGCACCCCTTGCCTTTGCGCCCCTTCTTGTTGGCCTTCATCGCCTTCAGCTCCTGAAGGGTGATCTGACCATCCTGATTGGTATCGGCTTTGGTGAGCCAGTGGGGAGTCCGACCGGTGTACTCGTCCAGACTCATCTTTCCATCGCCATCGCCATCGTGCCGGGAGAGCATGCGCTGCGCTTTGCGAATCTTTTTCAGATTCATCATCTCCTGAACCGATAGATATCCATCACCATCACTGTCCGCCAGTTTAAAGGTCTTTGCCTTCTTCTCCTGGATCTCCTGAAGCGAGATCGCACCATCGCCGTTGCTGTCGAGCCCGGATATTTTGGCCATGAAGCGGTCTCCGTGACCGCCCGGCTGCGAGATCGCCAGAGCGGGAACTGCAACCACCGTCAAAGCCAGTGCTACCTTGAGTGCCGTTTTCATAAGGAGTACTCCCATGTGCTGTTTTCCGTTGTCAGTCTGTGTTGTGTTTGCAGAGTGAACGGATGACGAAGGATTATCCGTCGCAAAAAATATTGCTCCGTGGAAAAAACGCTCCCGCCATTAGGGCGTGTCCTCAATTAAGACGTGTCCTCAATGAGAACGAATCCTCGTTTGTGACTGAAAATGCAGCAGGCAAGGCGTGAGGAGCGCGGTTTTGAGCTCATTGAGGACACGCCCCAACAAAAAAACAGGGCTCCATCACCATGACGGAACCCCGTTCTGTTCACTGCTCAAATCGACATACTGCGTCTATTGATTTCTGTTCCTGATCCGCTCACGCACGTTCTGACGCCGTTCCTGACGGTTCTCACGTACGTTCTGGCGCCGCTCCTGACGGTTCTCACGAACGTCCTGACGCCGCTCCTGGAGATTCTCACGAACATTCTGACGACGCTCCTGGAAATTCTCTTTGGCATTCTGGCGACGATCCTGGAAATTCTCTTTGGCATTCTGACGCCGATCCTGAAACCGCTCCTTCGCCGCTTGCCGCTGCTCCGGATTCATGTCCTGCCAACGTTCGCGGGCATTTTGCCGACGATCCTGCCACTTCTCCTGATTGGCCTGTTTTTTCTCCTGCCAGTTCTCGCGACGCTCCTGCTTGCGCTCCTGGATGTTTTCCCGGTGCTCCTGGCGATTCTCCTTCACCTCTTGCCGATGCTCCTGGCGATTCTCCTTCACCTCCTGGCGACGCTCCTGACGGTTCTCACGCACCTGTTGCCGCTTGTCCTGGTGCATCTGGCGCAGTTGACCCGGTGTATAGGTGCTGAAATCCTCTTCCGCAGCGGCTACGGTGGGGGTTGCCAGCAGCCCGAAGGAGAGGGTCAGGGCCATTTTTAGAGTGGTTCTCATTATCGTTCTTCCTCTTTCTCAGGGATCATATCAGCAGATATCTCTTCTGCTTCCTTCCTCCCTTGGTGGCGGGATCGGCAAAAGAGTTCCATCCCGTGGTGCCGACGACTCTCTTCACCTTACTCGGGAAAGAGCGACTCCGCAGCAAGAATCTCTTCCATGGTCTCCCGACGCCGTATCACCTGGAAACGCTCTCCCCGCACCATCACCTCCGGCACTCGGGGACGGGAGTTGTAGTTGCTGCTCATACAGAAGCCGTAGGCTCCGGCAGAGCGCACCGCGATCAACTCTCCCTCCTGAAGGGTGGGCAAGAGACGATCCCGAGCGAAGAAGTCTCCGGTCTCGCAGATGGGCCCCACTACATCGACGATGGACTCCTCACGATCGAAGCTGCGCTCCACGGGAAGAATGCCGTGATAGGCGTCGTAGAGCGTGGGCCGCATCAGATCGTTCATCGCTGCGTCGGTGATGACGAAGCGCCGCCCATCCCCCCGTTTCACATACTCGACACGGGCAACGAGAATCCCGGCATTACCGGCAATCACCCGACCGGGCTCCAGAATCAGGGAGAGGTTCTGCCCCGACAACTCCTTCAACAACGCATCGGCGTAGGCGGAGGGGAGCGGGGGTGAGGAGTCCTCTTCATAGGGAATACCCAAGCCTCCGCCCAGATCGAGATGGCGAATGGTGATCCCTTCGTCCGTCAGCATCTTGACCAATCTCATCACCCGTTTCAGGGCGTGCACGAACGGCTCGGTATCGGTCAACTGGGAACCGATGTGGCAATCCAACCCCACCACCTCCAGATTGGGCCTGCGGGCAGCCTCCCGGTAGACCTCCACGGCACGACCATGGGGAATGCCGAACTTGTTACGCTTGAGCCCGGTGGAGATTTTGGGGTGGGTATGGGCATCCACGTCAGGGTTGATGCGCAGGGCGATGGGCGCTTTCACACCCATGCTGCCAGCCACACGATCCAGGCGGACCAGTTCCGGCTCACTCTCCACATTGAACATCAGAATGCCGTACTCCAGAGCCGCCCGCATCTCCGCTTCGCTCTTACCGACACCGGAAAAGACGATGCGCTCCGGCGGACACCCCACCGCCTTGGCGCGCTCCAGCTCCCCCCCCCGAGACGATATCCAACCCGGAGCCCGATTGAACCAGAGCATCCACCACCGCCAGATTGCTGTTGGCTTTCACCGAGTAGCACACCAGATGATCGATGGCTGAAAAGGCCTCGGAAAAGACGCGAAAGTGGCGTTTCAAGGTGCGTTCGGAGTAGCAGTAGAACGGCGTTCCCACCTTTTCTGCGATCTCCTCCAGGGAGACCTCTTCACACAAAAGGCGGTTGTCGGTGTAGTGGAAATAGTCCATGGCGCTCCCCGTTGGCAACGCCCTGAGCTTGGGGCGTGGGGTCAGAAAGGGCTGAAGAATCGACCATCAACCCGCCTGGTGTGACGTGATAAAAGCGATGTCAATTCTGTTCGTTTTTCTTCTCTTCCTGCGTCTTCTGGTCCTTCTCATCGGGAAGAACCAGATCCCCCTTGTAACCACAACCGACCAGAAAACCGGCCAGAAGCAGGGAGATCAGCAGTTGTCGTCCAAGAGTCTTCATCACTTTTCCAATCAGTCGGATCGTTTCTCAACACGGGCTCGGAGTCGATCCTGCCAGCCGGTGACCGCAGTACCTACCGTCTCGAAGGCGGTTCCGCCGATCGCCGTGCGGGCGTTGACCGAGGCTTCGACACTCAACACATCCATCACTTCGGAACCGATACGGGGATCCACGGCCTGAAGCTCGGCAAGTTCCAGTTGATCCAGATCCCGGCTACTCTCTTCCGCAATGCGCACGATCCGTCCCACCACGGCGTGGGCCTCCCGGAAGGGGAGATTGCGCCGAACCAGATAGTCCGCCAGATCCGTGGCCGTGGAGAACCCCTCCCCGGCTGCTTCCAGCATACGCTCTTTGCGCGGTGCGATGCCCGGCACCAGTCCCGCCATGGCCCGGAGGCAATCCCGCACCGTGTCCACGGTATCGAAGATGGGCTCCTTGTCCTCCTGGAGATCCCGGTTGTAGGCCAGGGGAAGCCCTTTCATCAGCGTCAACAGCGCCATGAGATGGCCGTTGACCCGACCACTGCGACCGCGGATCAGCTCCGGCACATCCGGGTTCTTCTTCTGCGGCATGATGCTGGAACCGGTACAATACGCATCCGGCAGCTCGACGAAATTGAAGCCGGGAGAGGTCCAGAGAATCAACTCCTCCGAGAAGCGGGAGAGGTGCACCATGATCAACGACGCGGCTGATGCCAGCTCGATGACGAAATCCCGATCGGAGACCGCATCCAGGGAGTTCTCACACAGTCCGTCGAATCCCAGCTCCTTGGCCACCCACTCCCGATCGATGGCAAAGGTGGTTCCGGCAAGGGCAGCCGAACCCAGCGGCAGGCGATTCATGCGTCCCCTCAGATCACCCAAGCGTCCGAAATCTCTCTCCAACATCTCCACATACGCAAGAAGATGGTGAGCAAAGCTGACCGGCTGGGCGCTCTGAAGATGGGTGAAACCAGGCAGAATCGTCTCAACGTTGTTGGCCGCAAGATCTACCAGAGCCTTCTGGAGGTCGTAGAGCGCCCGTCGAATGCGATCCACCTCACCCCGAAGATAGAGGCGCACGTCCGTGGCCACCTGGTCGTTGCGCGAGCGAGCCGTGTGCAGCTTGCCCGCCACGGGACCGATCAGCTCCCGAAGCCGACTCTCTACATGCATGTGGATATCTTCCAGAGCATTGGAGAAAGGCAGCTCTCCCCGCTCGATCTCGCCACCCACGGTGGTGAGACCCTGAATGATGGCATCGGCCTCCTCATCCGTCAGAATGCCCTGACGCGCCAACATGCGGCAGTGCACCTGGGATCCCCGGATATCCTGCCGATAGAGCCGAGAGTCGTACTGGATCGAGGCGGAGAAGCGTTCAACGAAGGCATCGGTCGGCTCGTTGAACCGTCCACCCCATAACTTGGCAGCCGGAGTGCTGCTCTTTTCGTCTGCCATGACTTATCGACCACCACGAAGCCGGGCGGCGATGCGCAACCGCAGGGCGTTCAACTTGATGAATCCACCGGCATCTTTCTGGTCATAGGCACCCTTGTCGTCTTCGAAGGTGGCCACTTCCGGATCGAAAAGGCTCCCCTCGGACTTGCGTCCCACGACGATCACGTTGCCTTTGTAGAGCTTCAGACGTACCGTGCCGTTGACCACACTCTGGGTGGTGTCGATCAGACTCTGAAGTGCCTCTCTCTCCGGGGCGAACCAGTAGCCGTTGTAGACCAGCGTCGCATAACGGGGCATCTGCTCATCCTTGAGATGGGCCACTTCACGATCCAGGGTCAGAGACTCCATGGCGCGGTGGGCAACGCCCATGATGGTGCCGCCGGGCGTCTCGTAGACTCCTCGGGACTTCATGCCCACATAGCGGTTCTCCACCAGATCCACCCGACCGATACCGTTGGCGCCGCCCAGTTCGTTGAGCTTGGCCAGCAGGGTGGCCGGCGACAGACGCTCACCGTTGATCGCCACCGGATCCCCCTTCTCGAAGGTCATCTCAATGTAGGTGGGCGTGTCGGGAGCCGCTTCAGGGGAGACTGACAGAACGAACATCTCCTCTTCCGGCTCCTGCCACGGATCCTCCAGAACCTTGCCCTCGAACGAGAGGTGCAGAAGATTGCGATCCATGGAGTACGGCGCTTCACCGTGCTTGTCGGCGGGAACGGGAATCCCGTGGGAGTTGGCGTAGGCGATCAGCTTCTCGCGAGAGTTGAGATCCCACTCCCGCCAAGGAGCGATCACCCGAATATCCGGACGGAGCGCATAGTAACCCAGCTCGAAACGCACCTGATCGTTGCCTTTACCGGTGGCGCCGTGGCACACCGCCTCGGCTCCGGTCTCATTGGCGATCTCGATCTGACGCTTGGAGATCAGAGGCCGGGCGATGGAGGTGCCCAGATGATAGACACCCTCATAGAGGGCATTGGCCCGATACATGGGAAAGACGAAATCACGGACGAACTCCTCACGCAGATCCTCAATGCGGATGTCCTTGACGCCCATCTTCTCGGCTTTGGCCCTGGCCGGTTCCAGCTCCTCGCCCTGACCAAGATCAGCACAGAAAGCCACCACCTCACACTCGTAGACATCCTGAAGCCACTTCAGAATGATGGAGGTGTCCAACCCTCCCGAATAGGCCAAAACCACCTTGTTTACCGTATCCGACATCCCAGTCACTCCTACAGGATCTTCACCCGGCAGGTGCCCTCCCCTTCGTGGGAGTGATCGACCCGCCCCATTGATTCTCGATTATCGATTGCCGAGAAGCAGCCACTCCAGAATCGCATTCTGCACGTGCAGGCGATTCTCCGCCTCGTCCCAAACCACCGATTGCGGTCCATCCATCACTTCGGCACTCACCTCCTCACCCCGGTGGGCGGGCAGGCAGTGCATGAAGAGCGCATCGCTGTTGGCCTCAGCCATGACGGCACTATCCACCTGATACCCTTCAAACGCTCTCAGACGACGCTCCGTCTCCTTCTCCTGCCCCATGGAGGCCCACACATCGGTGGTGACCAGATCCGCCTTCTGCGCTGCTTCCCGGGGATCACGCACCAGGGTGATGGAGGCGTCGGAGTCGCCACGAGCACTGATTTCCGCTTGAGCCGCCTCGATCACCTCCGGCATGGGATCGTAGTTGACCGGACAGGACAGAACCAGATGGAAACCCACCCGGGAAGCCGCCTGAATCCAGGTGTTGGCCATGTTGTTGCCATCCCCGATCCAGGTGATTCGAGCCCCTTTGCTGGAACCGCGCTTCTCCTCATAAGTGAGAAGATCAGCCAGAATCTGACACGGGTGGAAATCATCGGAGAGACCGTTGATCACCGGAACCGTCGCATGCTCCGCCATGATCTCGACGTTTTTATGGCCATAGGTGCGCACCATCAGACCATCCACATAACGGGACATCACCTTGGCACTGTCGGAGATGGTCTCTCCCCGCCCAAGTTGGATATCCTTGGAAGAGAGAAAGAGCGCCATCCCTCCCAACTGGAACATGCCCACCTCGAACGACACCCGTGTCCGGGTAGAGGACTTCTCGAAGATCATGCCCAGGGTGCGGCTCTTGAGGGTGTGGGTCACCTCTCCGTTTCGCCGTGCCTCCTTCAGCTCGCCCGCCCGCTTGAAGAGCGCGGCAATCTCGGCAGCATCGACATCAAACAGGGAAAGCAGATCCCGTTTCTTCCGTACAGTGGCGTTCATTCCTCGTTTCGGACGCTGCGGCGTCCTCTCCCCAGTCATCAATACACATGTTTATTCAGGGAAAATCCCCTGACATTTAAAAAAGATCGGTTAACACACCGTCCAGAATCGTCAGCGCCCGCTCGATCTCCTCATCACTCACGATCAGTGGCGGCAGAAAGCGTAGGATCGTTCCCATGGTGCAGTTGAGCAGCAGTCCACGGGAGAGGGAGATGGCAGCCACCTCCTCGGCAGGGGCATTGAGCACCATGGCCAACATCAAACCCCGGCCACGTACCTCTTTGACCAGTTTGTGCCGCTCCATGATGTCACGCAAACCGGCTTCGAACCGTTTCCCCTTCTCTTCCGCGCCTTCCAAAACCCCATCGTCCAACAACATATCCAGCGTGGCGTTAGCGGCAGCGCAGCAGAGCGGATTACCGCCGAAGGTGGAACCGTGCGTACCCGGTGACAAGGTTTTTGCCACTCTGGCCGACGCGAGACACGCTCCCATGGGCAACCCGGAAGCGATCGCTTTGGCAATGGTCATCACATCCGGAGCCACTTTGGTCCATTGGTGTCCCCACATGCGCCCGGTTCGG
Organism: Magnetococcales bacterium; assembly: GCA_015231265.1. Taxonomy (GTDB): domain Bacteria; phylum Pseudomonadota; class Magnetococcia; order Magnetococcales; family JADGBX01; genus JADGBX01. Next base: position 13,845 of record JADGBX010000061.1, read on the forward strand.
CCCATGCCGGTCTGCACTTCGTCAAACACCAAAAGCAGGTCGTGATGATCGGCAATACGACGAAGAGCCTCCAGATAGCCATCCGGCGGCACCCGCACACCCGCTTCACCCTGGATCGGCTCCACAAGAATAGCAGCCGTATAGGAACTGACCGCCTTCTCCACCGCCTCGATATCGCCAAACGGCACATACCGGAACCCCGGCGCCAACGGATCGAATCCCCGCTGCACCTTCTCCTGGCCGGACGCCGTCAGGGTCGTGATAGTGCGGCCATGGAACGAATTGATGGTGGTGATGATCTCGAACCGCCCAGGACGGCCATTATCCCGCTGGTACTTCCGCACCAGCTTGATGGCTGCCTCATTGGCTTCGGCACCGCTGTTACAGAAAAAGGCCTGATCGGCAAAACAGCTCTCGGTCAACCGCTCCGCCAGGCGCTCCTGTCCGGGAATCCGGTAGAGGTTGGAGGTGTGAATCAGACTTCCCGCCTGCTGGCGAATCGCCTCCACCACCTTGGGCGGACAGTGGCCAAGGTTGTTCACCCCGATACCGGAAAGGAAGTCGAGATACTCCTTTCCGTCACTATCCCAAACTCGGCACCCTTCACCCCGTTCAAAGGCAACCGGATACCGGGCATATGTGGACATCACTGCGCCGTTCACTCTACGTACTCCTATGTTTCTCAACAAAACCCGACCAAAAGATCATTTCTAAACCAATATCCCCGTCCACATCAATCTTTATTTTAGATTATTGACATTTTAGCTATAAAAACAGAAAAGACCCGACCATCTCTGGTCGGGTCTCATGAAGCAGGTTCGGACAGGATCAGATGAACA
>JADGBX010000062.1 GCA_015231265.1 Magnetococcales bacterium
TAGTCTGCTCTTTCTGCGTTTGAATGGACGATCGGTTGTTGCTGATCCGGAGGAGAAATATCGGACCTTCCTGCAGTTGGCTGAGGGCTCCCTGGATGAGGAAGCCCTCATGCACTGGATCAGCGATCATCTGCAAAACAGGTGATCGCCATCACGAACCAGCGTTCTATCAGAACCCACGCCAATCGATCGCCTTGGCCCCGAAGTCCAACCGCGCTTTGATCTCCACGCCATCCACATCAAAGCCGTTGCGGGTCTCGATGTGCACGCCACTGTTGCCCTCCAGATAGGCGTACTCGATGGTGTCAATATGACCGGAATGCGCTTCGCCTGCTCATAGGTGGCCACCGCATCGGGCCAGGAGAACCAACTCACCGGAGAATAGAGGGCGTTGAGAGGAAAGCCGGCTGTCTTGCCGCCCCTCTGTGCTGTTGGAATCCACTGACTGTTCTCCAGCATCTGGGTCTTGTGATGCTTTGAGATTACGCCCTGGCAGTGGCTGCAGATGAGCACCACTTGATCCGGTATTCCCTCCGGCCAGGAGAGGTTGCTGAACTCCAGGGGTTAGATCGAAATCACCACTCTCTTCATATTTGATTCATATGAATGATCATGTATAATTTTTCACATCTATATGTGATGAAAGTGATTATTGGTGCGTGGCAAATGTTGAATTGTCGAAATGAGATATTGATATAGAAACTGTTATAGGTGAGGTTCGTATGACCAAGACGAAGCACGCAATTATACTGTTGTACCATTTCATCCTTAATCTTTCTGCCGCCATAATATTCCTGAGTAGCGATCTGTACGCTAAAGCAACTTACGACATATATCCCGAGATCGCGAATGCCCCATATACCAACCCACCGCTATCAGTCGTCCTGCACTGCTATATAAATAATATAATCAATATGCCATATTCTGTTATTGTAGATTACATGCCATTTATCTTGTCATTGTTCTTGCGCAAGTATAATAGATTAATGGTGTTCTGGATTAATGTCTCACTTGTGTGGTTCATTTCTTCTACGTTTTCCCATGGCGGTGACGCAGCAGTCACTATGGGCCATATTTATTGTTCCGCCTGTGAAACTCTGTATTTGGCGTGGTTCTTAATTGTTCAACCTCTTGGTGTTGGCACTCTCTTGATTGTGTTTGTGAGTTATATTAAGCGTCATATCGCAAAGCGCAAACACAGGAAAATGGATTCTGAGTGATAGTCGTGGCTTTCATTACCGTGGAGAGCACCGTATTGCCACTGTCCCGGCGTCGGAAATCACATGGGGAAAGGGGGGGGCGCCCTGAAACGGTCACAGATATCCAAAACCACGCTCAAATGTCAAATCCATGCGGAGACACGAACCATATCTGAAGAGCCCCGATCAGTTGGGGCTTCGTGCAACATCCGGGCTAGTTGACTCCTCCCTTGGCTACGAAGGCTCTTGGAGACCGTGTGACGTACTCCCAGTCCTTGGCATGATCGTCATGCTCAGGACGAACAGCCGTGGCCCTCCTTACTGGTGGTTTAAGACTGCTCTGCGCTGGGAGGAAAAGACGGCGTGCATATCGCGGTAGTTCCAATTTTAATTTTTTATCAATAATTTATTTGACTTGTCTCTCTACATAGTGGAGAGTGTTAATGGAAGGTTGGCAGTCCCTAAAAAAGGCGACGCTCAAGATTGAGAAGATCAGAGTGGGACGCCAACGAAACCTGGACCAAGCCAATCTTCTGTATTCACACCTCCACTTCTTCTCCCATCAATCCGACCTCTCATCTGGCAACCATGCCAGATCCACTTAGATCGGCGTCTTAGAAACCATCTTCCTTAGCGGGGACTGCTCGTTGACGTTCGGCTAATATCGGTCGGAATGATCTTGTCGCCTCTTCTGAGTTTTACTCAAGGAACGACAATGCCCAAAAACCATATCATCCATTCATTGGACGCGTTTGTTGATAGGCGTGGCTATATTGCTGACAATGCCTCCGTGATGTCACAGCGCCTCCCCTTGCATGGCGCAATCAAAAAGCAAATGCCCAGCGCCATTATCTACTGTGAAGCCAACTTTGGCGGCATCGACGGCAAAACGGCCAACGGCCTAGTCCGCCATTCAGAGCGGTACAAAATTCTCTCGGTCATTGACAGCAAACAGGCCGGGCATGATGCAGGCTTGATCCTAGGCGGCAAGCAGAAAGGGATTCCCATTTTCAGTGACCTCACCGAGGCATTGGAACACGCTGGGAAAACGCCGGATTTCTTCATTTACGGAATGGCTCCAGCCAGCGGACTGCTGTCGCTGCAGGAACGCGGCATCATCCTCAAGGCCATTCGGCTTAAAATGAACATCATCAACGGCATGCATGAGTTTTTGAGTGACGATCCGGAGTTCTCAGCTGCCGCAGCGGACAATCGTGTGACCATTCGTGACGTCCGTAAGCCCCGAGAGCGGAAAAATCTTCGAACCTTCAATGGCAGCATCGCCCAGGTCACCTGCCCACGCATTGCGGTGCTCGGCACCGACTGTGCGATTGGCAAGCGCACAACATCTACCATTTTGACACAGGAACTCAAAGACCAGGGCATTAAAGCGATCATGATCGGTACCGGTCAGACCGGCTTGATCCAGGGGGCTCGCTACGGCGTTGCCCTTGATGCCATTCCATCACAGTTTTGCGCGGGTGAATTGGAAGCCACCATTGTCGAAGCATTTGAAAACGAGAATCCCGATGTCATCATTATTGAGGGACAAGGCGCACTGAGCCATCCAGCCTACTCCACATCATCCTTCATCCTGCGAGGAAGTTGCCCCGACGGCGTTATCTTGCAGCACGCTCCAGGACGCTCTCATCGTTGTGATTTCGAACATATGACGATGCCGTCGCCTGACTCGGAAATTAGTCTCATTCAGAGCTTTTCAGACACCAAGGTCATCGGCCTGACCATCAACCACGAGCAGATGACCGACGCCGAGATTGACACGGCCATTACCCGATATGAGAACAGCCTGGGAATCCTTGTCACAGACCCTCTGGCCCGACCGGAGAGAGACCTGGCAGAGATGGTTCTTTCTACATTCCCCAAGCTTGGGAGGAGCCGAATCACAGGCTGTCAATGACGGCTCCGCGATTAGAGTTTGATCTCAACAAAATCCACCACAATGCCCGCACTCTGGTTAATCGACTTGCCCTTCGGGGCATCTCGGTAACGGGGGTTACAAAAGCCACCATGGGTTCACCCGAGATCGCCGGAGCCATGCTTCAGGCAGGGGTACGGACACTGGGTGATTCGCGCATCAAAAACATCGAGACGATGCGAGGTGCTTCGTTAACGGGATCGATGATGCTCCTTCGATCCCCCATGATCAGCCAGGCCAGTCAGGTGGTGCGCCATGCTGACTTGAGCTGCAATACCGAGATTAACGTCATAAAAGCGCTCTCCCTGGCGGCTCTGGAGGCGCAGAAAAAACATGAAATTGTGTTGATGGTTGAGTTGGGCGATTTGCGTGAAGGAATCATGCCCGATACGTTGCTGAATACTGTGGATGAAGTTCTACGACTCCCAAACATAAATATCAAAGGGATTGGAGCCAACCTCGCTTGTCGTTGTGGCGTGACGCCTGATTCCAGAAACATGGCTGAACTATCCGATCTCGCCGATGCCATTGAGGCGTCCTTTGATTTGACTCTTGAAATGGTGTCAGGCGGTAACTCGGCCAACCTTCAATGGGCACTCAACGGGGCAGAAACCAGGCGGGTTAATGACCTGCGTTTGGGCGAGTCGATCTTACTGGGCCGGGAGACGCTCCATCGCCAACCGATTAGCGGGCTTCACACAGATGCCATCAAGCTCACCGCCGAGGTCATCGAGTCAAAAATCAAACCATCGAAGCCCTGGGGCAAGATCGCACAAACGGCCTTCGGAGAAACAGGGGGCCTCGGGGATCGGGGGCTCATCACCCAGAACATTCTCGCAATGGGTCGTCAAGATGTTGATCCTGATGGCTTACAGCCGCCTCCAGGGGTGAAAATCCTGGGAGCCAGCAGCGATCACCTCATGCTGGAGATGATGCGCCGTGGGCATCCGGTTGGCTCCGAGGTCAGTTTTCAACCCAACTACAGCGCCCTGCTTTACGCCATGACTTCACCTTTTGTCATGAAATCTTACGGCATATAAATACTCAAAAGAGTAGAGCGTAAGACCGCATGGGTCGAGGTGTTACAGGGGAGCTCTGATAATGAACAGTCATATTCCCTCCAAAGAACTCCATTCCTTCGCAGCAAACATCGTCGATACAGTGCGGGAACCTCTTCTGATCCTGGATGGCCATCTGCGGGTGAAAATGGCCAGTCGTAACTTTTATCGACTTTTTCAAGTCAAGGAGGATGAAACTGAAGGGATATCTATCTTCAGTCTTGGTAACCGGCAATGGGACATTCCTCAACTGCGGAAACTCCTCGAACAGATCATCCCGATGAACAATTCCATTGAGGCCTTCGAGGTAGACCATAAATTCCTTAACAATGGCCGGAAGACGATGCTGTTAAACGCCAGGAAACTATTCACTCCTGGTAATAATTCGCTGACAATCCTGCTGGCCATTGAGGACATCACCGAGCGGAAACAGTTCATCGTTGATCTTAAGCATGCGATGGAAAGCGCGGAATCTGCCAATAGGGCCAAAACCTCTTTTTTGGCCAATATGAGCCACGAGATCCGAACGCCCATGAACGCTATTCTTGGCATGGGAGAGCTTTTGGCGGAGACATCCTTGGATGATGATCAGAAACTATATGTCCAAACCATAAATAGAGCTGGAGAAGGGCTGTTAGCTCTGGTTAACGATATTCTTGATCTTTCAAAAATCGAAGCCGGAGAGTTGGAGCTTGAGAACATTCCTTTCGATCCCAGGGAGTTGGCAAGAAATTCTGTGGAAGTTGTCAAAATACCAGCTTTGAACAAAGGAACAGGAATTATCACTGATATTGACGTTTCTGTACCTGATCATGTAAACGGTGATCCTCAACGACTCCTGCAAATCCTGCTCAATTTGCTTTCTAACGCTGTCAAATTTACAGAAAGGGGGAGAGTTGTTCTCTCGGTGGTTCTGGCCAGGGAAAGATGGTTGCGTTTCTCTGTCTCTGATACGGGAATAGGCTTACCAGAGAACGCCCAGGAAACGATTTTCAAGCCTTTCTTGCAAGCAGGGACATCAACTTCACGCAAGTTTGGAGGAACGGGCTTGGGTCTTTCCATATGTCAGAAACTTGTGAAACAGATGGAAGGAAATATCTGGGTTGTAAGCCAGCCAGATCAGGGAAGCACCTTCCACGTGGAAATACCCTTTCTACAACCATCAATTCTTCATGAAAAACAAAAAGATGCGCTCTCAACTAATCCTGCAACAACTGGGAAAACGGGGATGTCCATCCTTCTAGCGGATGATTCGGAAGATAATCGTTTATTGATTAAAGCCTACCTGAAAAAAACGCCCTTCCGGGTCACCACAGTAGAGGATGGCCTTCAGGCTTTGGATCGGTTCAAACAGGGCGGTTTCGATCTTGTGCTGATGGACGTCCAAATGCCAGAAATGGATGGCTATGAGGCGACCAAGGGAATTCGGGCTTGGGAAAAAAGTCAACTTCTTCCACCAACCCCCGTGCTTGCTCTGACCGCCAGTGCCATGAAATATGATATCAATAAAACCAGAGAGGCTGGTTGCAATCTCCATCTGTCTAAACCCATACGCAAGAAGATATTGATTGATGCGCTGGAGATGTTTGCATGGTCGAGTTCGCCGTCGCCCTCTTGAGCATTGTCCGCCTTGGTCTTCGGCAGCGGCCATACCCACTTCTCAAGGTTCACCTTTTTCCATTTGGCGTCCATCGCCTCCTCCCGACGCGTACCTGTCAGCAAGACCCTCGACTTTTCGGAAACCTCGGTAAAACCATGATCAGTGATGTCTTGCCGAGTTTGCTCGTATCTAGTTGTAGAGAGCCATTTTGGATGGTGGCAGCCAATCGAGCCGAATACGTTCCGACTCCGGTACCTTGTTTCTTCCCGTGTGTCGAGTACTTGTCGAAAAAGGTATCCCGAATCTCTTCGGGCACCTCACCACTGTTGGTCAAAGTGATGGAGACATCCGTTCCAACGTTTATGAGTTGCACGGTGATCTGATCGTTTGTGGGGGCGGCTTCAATGGCATTCTTGATCAGATTGTGGAACAGGGAGTAACAGAGCATTCTGTCTCCATAAACAGAACAGGGCTCGATATTATTGGTCTCAGCATTGAGGTTCACCACCCGTATGTTGATGGTTTTCTGGGCCATCAGTACCCCCACATCCCCCACCACCCGCTCAATCACTTCGAGCAGGTCGAATGTCTCCGCCTGAAGTGCATAGGTGCCCAGCTCCATCTTCAGAAGATCCAGGGATCGATTGATCATCTGAAGCATGGAGTATCCGCTCTTCTGCAGAAGTTTCACCAGTTGGCGCTCCTCCTGATCCAAGCGTTCGCTCTCCAACAACAGATCCGGAACGGAGATAATACCTTGCAGAGGACCTTTCAGGTCGTGGCGGGAGATGTGCTCCATATCTTCACGAATCCGGAGGTAAGCGTTCAGTTTGGTATTGTTCTTGGCGAGACGCCGATTGGCCCGGAAAAGGGCAACGGTGTTGATGGATCTGGAGAGCACGACATCCGGATTGCTTGGTTTGCGAATGAAGTCTTGGGCACCGAGTGACAGACCCAGAGATTCATCTTTGTAGCTATCTTTCACCGTGAGAAAAATGATCGGAATGTCCCGGGTATTCTCCATGGACTTCAAGCGTCGGCACACCTCGAATCCATCTATGCCGGGTAGGATGATGTCCAGTAGAATCAGATCCACGGGAAATCGGGTTGCAATGTCGATGGCCAACTCGCCACTGGTGGCGATCTTGACGGTGAACATCTCTGCGAGTGTCGATTTGATGGTGTCGATCTGTTCGGGTTGATCTTCGACAATCAGAACCGTGGCCTCTTTGGGGGTCAGGCCCAAGGATCGGGAATCGTGCATGGTTACACTCCTTCAAGTCACGTATCTTAATGAATCATGAGCGTGTATCCGAGCCTGTCGCAGAATGGCGCTTATGGTCTTGATGTAGTGTTACGCATGCTTATGCGCGTTTCACATGCCATCGAGTATGCTGCGATTCACAAAACCCGCAAGCCTCGTCTGAAGACCAAAATCACCATTCTGCGACAGCCTCATTCAGCCACTGAAAACACAAGGAAGTGGCCTGTTCCTACACATCCTTGAAACGCTCCATGATCTCCATGATCTCAGCCTTTTGTTGCACGAAGAGCTTGGCGAGACGTGGATCAAAGTGTTCACTGGCCTCTTCAGCAATGAGACCAAGTGCTTTATCTACCGGCCAGGGGGCTTTATAGGGCCGTTCGGAAGTGAGGGCATCAAACACATCACCGATCGCAGCGATGCGTCCGGCAAGTGGGATCTCCTCCCCTTTCAGTTGTCGAGGATAGCCGCGTCCATTCCATTTTTCGTGGTGGGTGTAGGCGATTTCGGCACCGAGCTTCAACAGATCCGCACTCTGTTCACCGATGATGTCGTACCCCATTTCAGGGTGCGACTTGATAATGTCGAACTCTTCGTTCGTCAGTTTTCCCGGTTTGAGCAGAATGCTATCGGGAATACCGATTTTTCCCACATCGTGCAACGGTGCCGCGTGCAGAAGCTGATCCGCTTCCGGTTCACTCAATCCGGAGGCCAATCCCAACATGCGGGTATAGTGACTCATGCGGTTCACATGCATTCCGGTTTCATTGTCGCGGTACTCGGCGGCCCGACCCAACTGGCGGATCACCTCGATACGGGTCTCTTCCAACTCCAGATTGCGTATCTGCAACTGAGTGGTCCGCTGAGTTACCTGATCGGCCAGAAGTTTCCGTTGGTCGTGCATGCCCAGGTGGGTCTTGACCCGGGCGAGGACGATGGGCGGACTGACCGGTTTGACAAGGTAGTCCTCAGCCCCCAGTGCGAACCCTTTTATCTCATCCTCCACCTCCGCCTTGGCGGTCACGAACAGGATGGGGATATCCCGAGTGCGTGCATCCTCTTTCAGGAGGCGGCACGCTTCGTAGCCGTCCATGACCGGCATCATCACATCCAGCAGAATCAGATCCGGCGGCGCAGGAGAGTGCGCGACCTTCACTGCCAGTCGGCCATTAGTAGCGATCTGGATCCGGTAGTGGGGGCTCAGAATCCCCTTGAGAACATCCAGATTCTCAGGTGTATCATCCACGATCATGATTGTTTTCTGCGCGTCCTGGCTCTGGTGGCTCATTATGTTATTTCCTGGTATGCGTCTGAGGTCTACGGTGATTTCATTGCCGCTTATACAGAGACTTATGAGGAATTAATCATGGGTCGTCCAGTGGAATATTCTCCGCTTCCGCCCACTGGGAGAAACGTGTCAGACACGCTTCGAAGTCGTAGGCTCCCAATGCCTTTTGAATGGCCTTCAAAGCCTCGAATCCTGCTTTGGAGTGGGGCAATAAGGCCAGCTCCTCCACAACCTGTTCAATGCGGGAGTCGAATATCCGCAAATAGTCGACAGCCTGTTGAAACAGGGGAGCCAACTGCTCGGCACCCACCGCCTCCGGTTGCGGATCGTCCCCGCCTGCATCGGAGGGAATTTCATGCCGCTTGGCCGCTCCGAAATGGGCATGAATGCCCGAAACTGTGTGGGAGAGCGCCTCTTCCGCCTTCTCGATACACGCCGAAATGGCAGGGATATCCGGGTGCTTCATGGCGGCCATCTTTTCGATGCGCCCGGCCAGGTCGGCGATGGTCCCGGCACCGATGGTGGCGGCGACCCCTTTGAGCGCATGCGCCCGCCTCTCGGCACCGTGGAACGCCCCCTCCTGAAGGTGGGTCTGGATCTCCTGGCAGGCGCCGCCCTGATTCTTGGTGAATTTTTCCAGAACGGAGAAGAACAGATCGCGGTTTCCCCCGACATTCTGCAACCCGGACTTCATGGTGATGCCCGGAATCTCAGGCAGGTTGGACAAGACGGGAGGCAGAGCGGTGGTGGGGGACGGCATGGAGGGAGGCGTCTGGATGGTTGGTGTCCGAGTTGTCGAACTCTGCGCCACTTTTCGGGCACCGGGACCGATCCATCGGCGCAGTGTCGCGTAGAGCTCATCGGGAGAGACCGGTTTGGCCACATGGTCGTTCATACCAGCAGCCAGACACTTGTCACGATCACCGGACATGGCGTTGGCGGTCATGGCAATGATGGGCAGCGTGCGCAATTTCGGCTGTTCGCGGATGGCCCGAGCGGCGGCGTATCCGTCCATAACCGGCATCTGAATATCCATCAGAACACAGTCAAAATTCTGTGCCGTCACCCGCTCCAACGCCTGTTTGCCATCCTCGGCAAGGGTGACTTCAATACCCTGCTGTTCCAGCAGCTCCCGAGAGACCTGTTGATTGATCTCATTGTCCTCAACTAGCAGAAGATGGTGACCGGACAACCGGGACATCGCATCGTGCCCCGGATCGTTCTGGATATGCCAGCGGTCGGCGCGACCCATAGCATGCATGATGGCATCGAACAGTCCGCTAGGTTGAATCGGTTTCATGAGATAGCCATCCAACAGGTCGGACTCCTCATCGACCTGCTTGATTTCATTCAAGTCGTATCCCGTCACCATGATGAGCGTGGGTTGTCGGGAAAGAGCGTCAAGATCCCGAATTCGCCGGCAGGTCTCCACACCGTCGAGTCCCGGCATCTTCCAGTCGATTAGCACCAAATCGATGGGTGTGTCACCGACATCTTTTTCCGAAAGGATCTCAAGCGCCTTAAGACCGTTTTTGGCACTGACCGCATCCCAACCCAGGCTGCGGATCTGCATCTCCATGATGCGCCTGAAGTTGTCATTGTCATCCACCACCAGCACATGCAGATCCTGGAGGTCATGGTGTGGCCCTTTCTCTTCGATCACGCTCCGTTCCGCCAGCCCTAAGCGGACAGTAAAGGTGAATCTACTCCCCTTACCCTGCTGGCTTGTGGCTGAGATCTCTCCACCCATTATCTCCACCAGCCGCTTGCTGATGCTCAAGCCCAGCCCGGTTCCACCATATTTCCGTGTGGTGGAGGAGTCGCCCTGAGTGAAGGTCTCGAACAGGGTGTCGAGTTGCTGTTCTGACATACCGATGCCGGTATCGGTGACAGATAGCTCCAGTAGGGTTGTTTCCGTCACAATAGAGTGTGCCGATACGGAGACGATGATCTCACCGGCCTCCGTGAACTTGATTGCGTTGCCGATCAGGTTGACCAGAACCTGGTTCAGACGATGAGGATCACCGATCAGGGCGTCGGGTATGTTGGGATCGGCATCAATGATCAACTCCAGCCCCTTCTCCTGACAGGTGACACCCAACATGGCCACCAGACTATCAATGGTCTGAGAGAGAGAGAATGACGTCGATTCCAGCGTCAACTTGCCCGCTTCGATCTTTGAAAAATCGAGAATATCGTTCAAAAGCGAGAGCAGGCCGTTGGCACTCATGCTCACTTTTTCGAGATAGTCGTGCTGTTTCTGGTTGAGATCGGTCTGGAGGCAGAGATGGGTCAGACCGATCACAGCGTTCAGAGGCGTGCGGATCTCATGGCTCATGTTGGCGAGGAAATCACTCTTCGAGCGATTGGCCTCCTCGGCCCGGCTCGCCATACGCTCCGCTTCGCCGCGGGCCTGGATCAACTCACTGGTGAAGGTGCGCTGTTCCGTCACATCGACCAGAACCCCGATAACCGCCGGTTGGGTCTGATTCTGTGCCAAATATTTTGACAGAATCAGATCGACGATATGGGTGGTGCCCTGCTTGGACTGGATGTGGATCTCCTCATGCATCCGCTCCATGCTGCCATCGTCGATGAAGCGGGTAAGCTGGCGGGCAAACGGAGCCGAGGTGACGGTATCGAAAAGCTCAACGAAGGGTCGCGTCTCCAACGCTTCCGGATCGTATTGGGCGAATGACTGGAACTCGGTATTGGAGAAGACGTGATACCCTTTGGAATCAATGAAAAAAATTGGCAGTGGAACCGAACTAATCAGCTCACGCAACAGTTTTCGCTCATCCTCGAACGCTTGCTGGATCTTAAGTCTGTCTGTCACATCGCGGATCACCCCTACAGTGCCGATGTACTGACGGGTGCGATTGGAGGTTTCATTGCCGATATCGCCATAGAGACCGGTGCTGTTCACCTCAACGTTGACGCTGGAATCCGACACGTTCCGAACCTCATACACCTCGTTGCCGGGACCGTTCTTTGACTTAAGGCGGATCTCCAGCCCCATGGTCATGCGGAGCCCGGTACGGCGCTCGTCAAACACCTTCTGCTCCGGATTGTGCGTTCCCTTACCGATCCGCTCGATCACCTTGTCCAGGCTGGCTTCGCGGATGTCAGCACTGTGGATGATCTCGGTGAAGTGGCGACCGATCAGATCGGATTGGTGAAATCCCAACCGTTCTATCGATTTGTTAAGAAAGGTGAAGCACCCTTCCGAATCGATCTTGTAGACGATATCCGGAATGGTCTGAACCAGGCTGCGAAACCGCTCCTCCGAAGCCGATAACTGCTCCATGCTGTCGGTGAGACGCTCATTGATCTCATAAAGTCGGCGGCTCTTCTCCTCCAGATCCAGATTGAATCTGTAGAGGGAGAGTTGGGTCTTGATGCGTGCCTTGACGATGGGGGCGCTGATAGGTTTCGTGATGTAATCGACGGCACCGATCTCCAAGCCTTCAATCTCATCGCTCGGGTCGGATTTGGCTGTGACGAAGATCACGGGAATGTCCTGGGTCTCCGGGTTGCGCTTCAGACGTCGGCACACCTCGTATCCGTCCATGTCCGGCATCATGATATCCAGCAGGATCAGATCCGGTTGCGGCTCCATGGACGCCAGCCGCAGAGCCAGTGTGCCATTGATGGCCGGGCGGATCATGTAGTCATCCATCAAGGCCATTTTGAGAGCATCCAGGTTTTCAGGGGTATCATCGACTATCAGGATGCTTGGTCTATCCGCTCGCTTTCTCATGCAGCCTCTCCACGGGTATTCCTGAGCCTTGATCCGGGCAATTTCAACGTATTGTTTCTCTCAATGCGATCGAGATGAATGGTCATCACTCTTCACCTCTGCTAATGCTCAGAGAGGCGAGACAGGCATCCATTAAGGTATTGGCGCGCTCGTAATCGTACTGCTCTACACACTTGGAAATGGTATCGATAGTGTCACGCATCTCATCGGGCATGCCCATTTTCAGGAGGGCATCCAAGGTTATGTCGACCGAGGCATCAAAGAAGCTCAACTGTTCTGCAGCCTGCTTCAACAGAGCTGTGCGTTGGGCGACTGCGCCACTGCTCTCATTCTGAGCGGGAACGTCGTCCTCCGTTGCCTGGGTCGGGGCCGGCATGCCCTCTTCAATGGCCTGTAGCAGGGAGGTCAGAGCAGTCTCCAGTTCATTCAGCAGCCTGTCGGCGTCATCAGGTGTGTTCTGTTTGATGACGGTCTCCAAGGCGAGGGATTTTTCGGAAACCGAAACAGCACCAATCGTGGCCGAAAGGCCCTTCAATGTGTGGGCCAACCGTTCCGCGGTAGCAGAATCTTCCGCTGCAATCGCTTGCCGGATTTCAGTGCAGGTGTCCCGTTGATTGATCCGAAATTTGTTCAGAAGATCCTTGTAACTGCTGAGATTGCCACCCAGACGTCTGAGGCCGGAAGAGAGATCGACGCCTTCTATTTCCGGCAATGTCTCCGATGAGGTGTCGGAGGGGGTGTCCGAAACGGCGTGCTCACGTTGCAAGGGTTCCGGCCGGGTGGGTTGAATCCAACGCGCCAGTTTCGAATAGAGTTCATCCGGGTTGACGGGTTTGGCAATGTGGTCCTGCATTCCCGCGTCCATGCAGAGTTCCCGGTCTCCCGACATGGCATTGGCGGTCATGGCCAGAATGGGAAGCGCTGACTTTTCATGACTTTTTCTGATCTCACGAGTGGCGGTGAGACCATCCATGACAGGCATCTGAATATCCATCAGGACACCATCGAAATCGCCGGTATCCACCGTCTCCACTGCCTGTTTTCCGTCGTGGGCGAGGGTGACGTGAACATTCGCCTGGCGCAGCAGCTCCAGTGCGACCTGCTGGTTGAGCTTATTGTCTTCGACAACGAGAATCCTGGCTCCGGATATGTGTTGGATATGCTCGCTCACAGTCTGCAGAATCTCAGAGTTCTGTGAACTTCTTCCATATGTTTTCCCAAAGGATTCCATAATGGTTTCAAACAGAAGACTCTGGTTGATCGGCTTGACGAGATACCCGTCAACCTCCGCATTTTCGATGGCCCGTTTGACGATACTCTCTTCACCATAGGCGGTGGCCATGACCACCACGGGAAGATGATTCAGGGTCAGTTCGTTTCGGATGACCTCGGTGGTGGTGATACCGTCCATCTCCGGCATCATGTAGTCCATGACCACCAATCTGAAGGGCTGGTCGATCATCTCGCCCTCTTGGATGGCGATGATCGCCTCCTTACCGTCGCAGGCCTGGGAGACCTTGAACGAGAAGGACTTGAGATAATCGGTCATCACATTGCGTGCGGTCTCATTGTCGTCCACCACCAGAACCTTCATGCCGTGGAGGTCCGAGGGCGGCAGCAGAGAGGCCGTGACTGACTGATCCGTTACCTGGAATGGAATGGTGAACGAAAAATCCGATCCACTGCCCGGGACGCTTGCAACGTCGATGGCTCCCCCCATCATCTCCACCAGATGCCGGGAGATGGTGAGCCCCAGCCCGGTGCCGCCGAACTTTCTGGTGATGGAGCTGTCGGCTTGGGTAAACGCCTGGAACAGCCCGGCCACCTGCTCCTCGGTCATGCCGATTCCACTGTCTTTGACACTGAATCTCAGCGCAATGGATGACGCCTGCTTCTCTTCGATCGAGGTGGTGACGCACACTTCACCTTCATCGGTAAATTTAATGGCATTGTTGGCCAGATTGACAAGAATCTGCCCTAATCGCAGAGGATCACCCACCAGAGTCGGAGGAATATCCACAGCGGTGTTCATGAGAAACTCCAGCTGTTTTTCCTGGGCGCGCAAGGAGACCATGGCCGCCATATTGCCCAACACCTCTTCCAAGGTGAACTCAATGCTCTCCATTTCGAGCCGTCCCGCTTCGATTTTGGAGAAGTCTAGAATATCGTTGATGATTCTTAGAAGAGACGTGGCCGAATTGTGCACCTTGCGGATGTAATCCTTTTGGCGATTGGTCAGGCGGGTCTGGAGACAGAGATGACTCAGGCCGATGATGGCGTTCATGGGCGTGCGGATCTCATGACTCATGTTGGCCAGGAATTCGCTCTTGGCACGACCCGCTGCCTCAGCCTCTTCGGTAGCGCGTTTGAGGGTGGTGATGTCGGTGAGCACCAGAACCATTCCGCCATCGATCATGTGGTTTTTGGAGATGCGGATCCAGCGGTCGTCGGAGAGCGCCTGCTCTCGACTCTCAGTGCTGCTTTGCGGATCCCTGAGCCATGAC
>JADGBX010000063.1 GCA_015231265.1 Magnetococcales bacterium
CATCGCCGCTCGTAAGGGCATGAACTCCTCTCAGTTCATACGAATGGTGATGGCAATGCCGATCTACAGCGAAATCGAGACCTACTACACCGAACGCAACATGGGGATTCGGGAGATCTTCGACCACGTTGGCCTTGCGCTACGAGAACGGCGCATGTTGGGGAAAGCGGCATGATACGCGATCCACAAGAAGGAGTCCTTCTCTGTTGCGGGTGTGGTCAACCTGTCGTCGTTCGTCGCAATAGGCGTGGTCGTCTCTATTGGCGGTGCTCTTCACCGACGATCGATAGCCCACGATGCGGGGCAAATCTCGCTTTTGGAAAGGGATACACATCTTTCAAACAGATACAGCGTGTCAGGTTGATATGGCGTGACTCCTGGGGCTCCAAAAGATCCTCGTTGACCAGACGGCGACTTGGGAAAAGGGTGGAGTAGCTGTGGCCATCTCCAAATCAGACAAAGGGTGGAAAGTCGATTTCCGTCCAGGTGGTCGAGGAGGCAAGCGGTTTCGGAGGGTGTTTCAAACGAAAAAGGAGGCTCAACGCTGGGAGATTGTAATCAGAGAGCGGTATCTCTCAGGGAAGGTGTGCGATCACACGAAACGGAGTTCTCTTCGTCTTCTGGATCTGGTGGATATGTGGCATGAACACCATGGGAAACGTCTTCATAGCGAACAGTTCAGGAGCTTGAAGGCTCTCGCGGGAAAGCTCGGCAACCCTCTGGTTTCGTCCTTTAGTGTGGATCGCTTTGTGGTCTATCGGGAACAGCGTCTCTCTGAAGGAAGGGCTCCAGCGACACTTAATCATGAGCATGCCTACCTGCGAGCGATGTTCAATGATCTTGAAAGGGCTGGTCTCTGGAGGGGTGATAATCCCCTTCGAGGTCTTCGGCAGTTGAAGATTCCTGAGCGTGAACTCTCCTTCCTGACTATCGAACAAATATCGAAGCTGCTCGAAGAGTCGGAAAAGGGGCGGAATCCAGATCTGCCTGACGTTATCAGAGTCTGTCTATCGGCAGGGACTCGATGGAATGAAGCGGAAGGACTGCGTGGTGATCAGGTACGAGAGGGGCGGATTATCTTGCATGGGACTGGAACGAAAAGTGGGAAAACGCGATCAGTCCCGATTTCTGAAGATCTTGAGCAACGCTTGAAGCTTCGTGTTGACGGAAAAGAGCCTAAATTGTTTCGCAGCTGCTATGCGGCGTTCAGATCGGCGTTGAAGCGGTCGGAAATCGAACTCCCTAAAGGGCAATTGACCCACGTTCTGCGGCACACCTTCGCTTCGCACTTCATGATGAACGGCGGAAATATTCTTACCCTGCAAAAAATACTCGGCCATCAGAGCTTGGCTATGACGATGAGATATGCACATCTCTCCCCGGATCATCTCCAGGAAGCGGTGAGGTTCAACCCACTATCGTTCAAAACCTGATTTTTGTGGACAAAATGTGGACACTGGCCTGAATTGAGGTCATGCGGAATTGATGCGGAAAAAGAGTGCAACGTGTTGATTTGTAAATGGTGCCGAAGGTGGGAGTCGAACCCACATGCCCGTGAGAGCAACGGATTTTGAATCCGTCGTGTATACCAGTTCCACCACTTCGGCTTACATAATGTTGGATAACATGCGTGTCAGTATTTGATCCTGATCACTGACCAGAAGATGTGCTTCTGAATCCATATTCACAACTCGAAATGAAAGCTAGCAAACAGAGGGCGTCTCGTCAACACACCTCTTCTCAATTTTCGAAGGGGATTTCCCTGTTGGACGTGGCGTCTGTGTGGAGGTATTCTGAAATTAGTGTCGTTGTCGGTTTCACGCCCCACCAGCAAAGGTGGCAAAGGGGAAGCTAGCATGGTTCAGTTAATCCAGTTGTCGGATACTCATCTGATGGCCCAGGAGGACGGCATACTCTATGACCGAGAACCCTGCGCAACGCTTGAGCAGATTATGGAACGTGTGCGGGAGCGTTTCCCCCGGGTTCGAATGGCTGTTTTGACCGGAGACCTCACGCAGGATGGTGAGCCGGAAGCGTATCGTTTGTTGGAGAGGACTTTGGCACCCTTTCGCTGCCCAGTTTACGCTCTCCCGGGGAACCACGATGATCCGGATATGATGGCTAAGGAGTTGACGGGATCACCTGTGCGTGTAGCTCGTTCGGTGATCATGAGTGGGTGGAATATCATCTTTTTGAACTCAGCTGTTCCCGGAGAGCCTGGTGGACATCTGACGGAGGATGAATTGAACCGTCTTGATGAACTGCTGAAAGAGCGTGGCGATATGCCTGCGCTCATTGCACTGCATCACCATCCCGTGCCAATTGATTCCGCGTGGATGGATGCTATCGCTTTGGATAATCCGGAAGACTTTTTTACTGTTATTGATCGTCACCTGCATGTGAAGGGGGTGATCTTTGGGCATGTCCATCAATCGGTGGATCAGGATCGGGGACCGGTCCGTTTTCTTGGGGCACCTTCTACACTTTCTCAATTTCAACCTCGGACTGACGAACCCGTGCCCAGTGATGTTGCCCCTGGGTATCGTTGGTTGACACTCCACCCCGATGGGCGCATTGAAACCGGTGTCGAGTATCTTGATGGTGAGGAGGAGCAGAGTAATCAAAGGGAAATGAAAGATAAGGTGCCGCAACAGGAACCGACTGGAGATGCCACATCAGACGAGAGTTCGAAAGAGAATGATTCCGTACAGAATTCTACCAGAGGTGAGAGTGCGTAAGTGAAGGTGCAGGAAGAGCGTTGAACGCTCTTCCCTGTCGTGCTTGAAGCGTATTTGAGCTCAGGTCACTCCAGCAGCTTTGAGCGCTTGCTCAACATCTTCAAGAATATCTTCCTGATCTTCCAAACCAATTGAGAATCGTACAAGACCGTCCGTTACGCCGGCATCATGACGCTGCTGCTGTGTCAGGCGACTGTGTGTAGTGGTGGCCGGGTGAGTCACCAGAGTACGGACATCTCCGAGATTAGCGGTGACGATTGCCAGTTCCAGAGAGTCAATGAAGCGGTGCGCCTGCTCTTTCCCGTCGAGAATCAGACAGAAGAGTGCGCCAAATCGATTCATCTGCTGAGATGCCAATTGATGTTGTGGATGGGTGTCAAGACCCGGATAGCGTAGACGATCACGGATCGTCTCATTGCGGGCAAGCGCTTCAACGATGAACGCCGTCGTGTCACACTGTTTCTCGATGCGCAACGGCAGCGTTTCCATTCCTTTGAAAAGCACCCAGGCGTTGAACGCTGAGAGCGTCGGACCGGTATTGCGGAGAAAAGGGAAGATCGTGCCGGTGAGTAACGCTTTGTTTCCAAGGATTGCACCGCCAAGAACCCGCCCCTGACCGTCGATATATTTGGTTGCCGACTGGATCACCAGATCAGCTCCCAGTGCAAGAGGTTGCTGCAAAACCGGGGTGCAGAACACATTGTCAACACAGAGTCGTGCACCAGCGTCATGGGCGATCTCCGCCAATGCACTGAGATCACCCAGCTCCAGTGTCGGATTAGCAGGAGTTTCGGCAAAGAGGAGCTTGGTGTTTGGTCGGATCGCTTCTTTCCAAGCGTTTAGATTAGAAAGTTCAACAGGGGTCACCTCGATGCCATAACGCTTTAATATATCAGCCACGTTGAGGGTCGATCCAAACACCGACCGGCTGATCACCAAATGATCTCCTGCAGACAGAAGTGAGAGAAACACTGCGCTGATTGCCGCCATTCCTGAGGAAGTTGCCAGGGCATGCTCTGCCCCTTCCAGAGCCGCCAGTCTCTTCTCAAAGGCTGTTACCGATGGATTGGTGAAACGGCTATAGATATTCCCTTCCACTTCTTCAGCAAACACTGCACGGGCATATTCGGCATCGTCAAACGCATAGCTTGATGTGAGGTGGATCGGAATGCTGTTGTCCCGTTCACCACCAATTGTCACACCTGTATGGAGGGCTTGGGTTGAAAATCCTTTTCCTTCCGGGTTAAATCTTTTTTTACGGCTCATGGTGCTTTATCTCACTGCTGGATAGAGGTAGGATACTCAACTGTTGACGAAGAGGATAACACTGATCCTTATTCATGAACATATGCCCGCGTGGCGGAATTGGTAGACGCCGCGGACTTAAAATCCGCTGTCCAGTGGACGTCCCGGTTCGAGTCCGGGCGCGGGCACCACTGTTTTTATAATGATCTATCGGTGTATTGTAAAACCTTGTTGGTCTAGTTGTTGTTGATTTTAGTGGTTTTTTTAATACAAGGAGGGTGTGGAACACAGTTCGTTTATGGAACTGGATAGCCCTGCTCGTCCTTTTGTCTGAATCAAGCGTGTAATAGATATAGATCTGTTCTGATTCGGCAATTATCGTGAGAAGGACTGATTGTCCGGTTTCTCGGCAGGATAAGGAGACGTGGTTCTTAGCGTCTACCTGACTCGCATGTAGCTGATCTTAGCTCTATCATCTGGTGTTACTCTAAGATGACCATGTTGAGGCTCTTTCTTATGACAGAGGGCGCAGAGCACTCTGAGATTGCTCCTGCTGTTATTTCGCGTGACTCCGTCTACATGGTGAACATGCAGTAGATTTCTGTATCCCTGTTCAGAAAGAACGACACCACACTCTGCACATTTCCATCCAGCTTGTTTTCTCACTCTTTTTGAAATCTGATCCCAATTATCCGAATAACCGCCTCTAGGAACTGTTACATCAGTGTAGGTCGGCTTGTTTTTGAAGTCTGACGTAAACGATTCGAAGAACTCTCTAATGGAATAAGTGTCTCGGATATGTGTTTTTCCTACAGAGTTCTTGATTCTGTACTTCTTGTAATTGGTTTTGTATAAGCAGTTTCTACAGACAAAGAGTCGCGTGCGTATTGTCCCGCGTTCTCCAGTTTTTGGGTTGTGGTAGCCCATCTCCATTTCGCCTGAAGTGTTGGTCGTGACTATATATCTGTCGAATCTTCCAACGTTTCTCATGTGGTCAAGTGTCCGACAGTCAGAGAAATGTAATTTCGGGGACTTTTCTCTTTCAAACTGAAGAGTTTCTTTTGCAAGTCTGGTGTTCTTGATGTACAGAAGGACCTTTTCTCCTTGATAGGTTAGCAGGCCATCTGCATCGACAGAGATCTCGTCAATACCTATCTCTTTTCCTTTAAGAAGCACCTGACGGATATCAATTGGTTCCAGATTATCAGCAGTGCTTTGCCATCGAACCAAACCTGCTCCCATACGCCTGACAAGCTGCTGCAATTCCGGGAATGAAATGTTCAGCTTCATTTCTGAGTCCGAAGGATTTGAACGATCTTTTGTTCAGCATTTGTCCGAACCCGAAATTCAACCCGTCGAGACCGGGTAGCATCCTCTTTGCCATCTTTCAAAAGGATTGGACGACTTGATGAAAGGCCGTTAGCGGTGATTGTGCTTCGTGCCCATGAAGCATCCTGTTGAACCTGTGGAAGTTGAAGGCAGTATTGTAGGACTGAGCGTGTTCGATCCTGGGAAAGGCGCATGTTCTTGAAATATCCGTCAATGGCACTTTTCGACCGGGACCAGATAGACGATGTATGGCCTTCAATTCGAACCTCTGAGATATCGTCACGATACTGTTTAAGTACCTGTAGATAACGAGGGAAGAACGAATTGAGAATCGCCTTGAACTGTGCGTTCAATGCTGACTCACCTGAAGAGAACAACACGCTTGGTTCCTTGAAGCGTATGGAGAGAGTTTCTCTATCCAAAGCAGCATTCCATTTTTCGAGATCATTTTTGAATTCCGCCTCTAGATCTGAGTGGAGTGCTTCCTGTGTTTCGTTCCATGTGATCGCAATTTGCTCGATACGTTCTTTTTCAACCACTACGTCACGCATATAGCTGATGGCAATGAACATGAAGATTACCATCAGTCCTGCCATGAGATCTGACACTGATATCCAGTGACCATCTTCTTCTTGAGAACAGCTATGTAAAAGAGTGCTCATCACACTATCGGCCATAGTGATCGACTCCATGGGCCATTTCGACAACGCGTCGCAGTTGATCAGTCAATGGACGATAGTCATCTACAAAACGCGTTGAGAGTGACGCAAGGTGCCCACCCATGGTTTCGATGGTTCTTTTAAGCTCAGTTTGCATTTGTTCATCGAATACTTGGAAGGAGTCTGTGAGCATGTCATTGGTATCTTTTAGACTTTGGTTGATGCTTTCTTGTAATCCTCCGATTGTCTCTCGATTGGCCATAGCTTGTTCTTTGAAACTTCTTTCCAGCTCACTGGCGAGTTTGTCGTGGGCTTGTGTCATACTGGTTTGAAGATGAGCAATAAGGTCTTCAACCTGTCGTGGGAGGGCGGTTGCTCCATCTTCAAGATGCTTGAGTGTTTCTTGGTGTTTGATAGCAGAGGACTCCAGCATGGTGACACCGCTTTCCATTGTTGTCTGGAACGAGCGATTCTGATTATCGACGACAGAGACGATGTGTTGAGTGCTTTCATTGACTGCGTTTGTCATCTGATGAGTGAGAGTCTGGATATTCCGTTCAATGACTGGAAAGGCATCCATGGCCCGATCCTTGAGCCCAGCAACCGCTTCAAGGTGTTGTTTCAATGATCCTGTCTGTTCATTTGCCATGCCGATAGCAGTCTGAAGGTTGTGCAGGGTTGGGGGGATGGCTTTCGTCTCATTTGCAATTTCACTGATTGCTTTCCGAACATCTTGAATTCCTGTTCTTGACTGCTCAAACTGTTCGATCATGATCTCCATTTGGGCTTTGTAGTGTTCTTGCCAAACCACAAGTTCTCCAACTGCAGTGTTAAGCTGTTTGAAATTCTCACCAAACTGTTCCGTCAGTTTTGTATTAAAGTCTTGAATCACCTCCTGGAGTGCTTCCATGAGCGCTTTGGAATTGTTCTCAGTCACCACTCGGGTATAATTCTGAAACTCAGACACCATTAAGGAAAACCCTTCTGAGATGCAGCGTTTAAGTTCTGTCTGATCATCATGCAATGATGTTCGCATTTTTTGAATCTGGGTTATGAGACTCCCGTCTCCATCTCCTGAAATTGAACGTCTCAATTCTTGGAGTTGTGTATCACCCCTTTCTCCATTCAGTCGGGTCGTTTCGTGGAGTTGGGACAGTACTGAGTAGATATCCTTGCCTGAGATATGCTCTTTTACCTCTTCACGCTTTCGGGAACCTTGAATCAGCTTGAGAAATACAGATGTGACCATTCCAAGAATGCTGGTTGAAAAAGCGATCTTTAGGCCAGAGAGGAGAGAGGGGATGCTTCCATCGATATCCGTTACATCAAAGTTAATTAATCCTATGTATATGCCAACAAATGTGCCAATAACTCCAATTGTGGTTAGCGCTGTTGGCGCATAACGCATGGAAAGAGATAATGATCTCTTTGAATTCAAAGACTTAAATGTGCCAATCAGGAAGAAGGTTAGGATAATGAGACCAAAAAATGCGGAAACAGAGTCTGTAAAGGGGTCGATTAAGAATCTTTGCATTGTGTAATACCTATGCTTTGGAAATTTTCCTAAAAGTCATATATCAAAGGATACAAATTGCTGCAGTGGTCTGCAAGTTGATCTGGATGGTTTATGCTCTGCTCTTTGATCATTTTGCTAGGGCTAATTGAGGATACGCCCTAGTGTGGGAAAGCAGAGTTAAATCCATCTTCAGCTTCCGCAACGCCCCATCTCTCAGCTGGGTATACCATATTCATCTTATTATCTGTGTGTGAGGTATACTGGTAAGGGGGTGGTCTCTCTGATTGCATCGCGTTTCCTTTGACGGTTGTAGTGCATCTCGCTTGTGATTTGTCCATCATGGTCGATCATCGAACACTTGCTGAAAGGGTTAAGGGTTCGCCAGACTCTATGGTTAAGGTGGATCAGCCTTTGATTCACGGTTAATGGGCAGTGGAAAATCGAGGGGATTGTGATAGTGTTAAATATACGGAATATGCGTCCTGGACTGCGCTGAACGCTGGAATCGGTGAGCGGCAGTTAACTATGTGGACACGGCTATGATGTTTGATCGAGAGACTCTGCAACTGATTCAAAAATTGCCAATATTCAGCTCGTTGTCACTGATGGAGCAGCGTAAATTGGCCGGTTTGAACGACCTCTTTCACGATTTCCCCAAGGGGGGGACGTTCATCATGGAAGAAGGAACGCAGGGGGATTCGTTCCATATAATCATTCAAGGTATGGCCTTCGTGAAGGTGGAGGCTGCGCCCAATAAGATCCTTGCCCGTCTGAAGCCTGGTGCCATTTGCGGCGAAATCGCCTATCTTACAGGAGGCAAGCGTTCGAGCAGTGTGGTTACTCAGCACGAGGAAGTACGCACGCTTGTCATCACACATCGCATGTTTCGTACCTTGGGATTCGACGTGCGTGACAAAATCAAGGATGGTCTCATCGACGTTCTTGTCAGCAGAGCTGTTGACATGACCGACACCATAGTCGATTTGAAAAAGGATATCGCTGCGTTGCAGAAGGAGATCATTCGGTTGCGAAAAGCGAGTGTCGCGAATCAAGCTGCCGGGTAAATGATATGGACGCGACTCACCCTTCACACGTTTTTGATGCAACACCCCGCGGTTCTGTTCTGCACTCTTATACCGATCTACTCTCTTCTTTAAGATTCCACTATGAAAATTGGCATCATCTCCGATACTCACGATCACGTTCAAAATGTTCTGCTTCTGGCAGAGCAGTTTCGCAGTGCCGGTGTGGAGCATCTGATCCATGCTGGTGATTTCGGCAGTCCTGTCTCCGTGCGCATCTTGTCCGATTTCAAAGTTTACGGCGTTTTCGGCAACAACGATGGTGAGAAATTCGGCTTGATCAACGCCATGAAGACGATCGGTGGTCAGCTTGAGGGGGATTTTCTCTCCATCAAGTTGGGCGGCAAGCGGATTGCCGTTTACCATGGAACTGTTTTTGAGATCACGGAGGCTCTGACTCATTGTGGTCTTTACGATTGGGTCGTGACCGGTCATACCCATGTTGTGGTTGAAAAAAGGGTGGGAAAGACGCTGCTCATGAACCCCGGTTCAGCCCACGGTTTTATCAGAAAGCCCAATGCGGACGGTGTTGAGATCGGTCCTGATGGTTTTGTACGAAAGCCAACGGCAATGATCGTCGATACCGAGACGGAGCAGATCGACCTGATTTCTCCACAGGCTGCTTGATCCCGAGGGAGATGCCACTCCCTTTCCTTTCTTGTTTGTCAAACGGAATCGGCCAAGCGTCGTGAACGGAATATGAGTCGAAAACCCCTGATCCTTGTTGTTGACGACGACGCTGTCTCGCGCCTGATGGTGTGCCGTTTTCTGGAACGCCAGCACTATGATGTGATTGATGCGACCGATGGCCGGGAGGCATTGGATCATTTCAATCGTGCTAAGCCGGACATGGTGCTTCTGGACGCGAAAATGCCGGTGATGGATGGGTTTGAAGCGTGCCAAGCCATGAAAGCGATGCCCCATGGCGAGCATGTGCCGATCTTGATGATCACCGGGTTGAATGATGAGAAGTCTGTGGATCTCGCCTATGGGGCAGGGGCGGTGGATTTTATCACTAAACCGATTCATTGGGCGATTCTTCGCAACAGGGTGAAACACCTTCTACGAGTGATCGACGCCGAACGGCGGCTCTATCTGTCTGATACCGTGTTTCGAAATACGACGGAAGGCATCGTTGTTACGGATGGTCAGGCGATCATACAATCGGTCAACCCGGCCTTTACCCAGATTACCAATTACACTCCGGAGGAGGCAATCGGACAGCCCATGTCCATGCTCAAATCCGGGCGTCATGATGCCTCGTTCTACAAGGAGATGTGGGAAATTCTTCTGGAGACGGGTCACTGGCAGGGTGAGATCTGGAACCGGAGAAAGAGTGGTGAGGTGTACCCCGAGTGGGCGAAACTGAGTGCGGTTTATGCACCGAACAGTTCAGCAATTACGAGTTATATCGCCGTCTTTTCCGACCTCACGAGCATCAAGGCTTCAGAAGAGACGCTCCTCTATATGACCGGCCATGATGCCCTGACGGATCTTCCCAATCGTCCCATGTTTCTCGAACGATTGGGACAGATTCTGGCTGAGGCGAGACGACTGGGTGAGATCGTTGGGGTTCTGAAACTGGACCTGGATCGTTTTAAGGTGGTGAACGATACCATGGGGCATGAGGTTGGTGACAAGATGTTGGTGGAGACGGGAAAACGTCTCACCGATGCCATGCCTCCCAACTGTTTTCTCGGCAGAATGGGCGGCGATGAGTTCGGGGTGATCGTGCCTCATGCCAGCCACTCGCAAGACGTGATGAAGGTGGCAAAGCTGCTGCTCAGTGTACTGAGTGCTCCCATGAAGATCGACGAACTGGAGCTGTTTGCCGGCGCCAGTATTGGTATTGGTCTCTATCCGCTTGATGGTGAGAGCGTCTCCTCCTTGATGAAGAACTCCGATGCGGCCATGTATCACGCCAAGGAGCAGGGGCGGAACAATATTCAGTTCTACCGCAATGAATTGAATGCGTCCTCTCTGGCACGCATGCTTCTGGAAACGAGCCTGCGCAATGCGTTGGAAAGAGATGAGTTGGAGATGTTCTTCCAGCCGCAGTTCGATCTGGCTACCGAACAGTTGGTGGGGGCGGAAGCGTTGATTCGCTGGCAGCACCCGGACCGGGGTATGATCTCACCTGGAGAGTTTATCCCTGTGGCTGAGGAGACCGGTCTGATCATTCCCATTGGCCGTTGGTCGCTGCGCACGGCGTGTCGTCACGCCAGAGGGTGGCAGCTCAAGGGGTACTGTCCCATTCGCATCTCCGTCAATCTTTCGGGATTGCAGTTCCGCCGTCCTGACATTACCCGGATGGTGGCGTTGGAGGTGGAGCAGAGTGATCTTGATCATCAGTTCCTGGAGTTGGAACTGACGGAAAGCATCGCCATGGGGGATCTGGAAGAGACCCACACCAAGCTCAATGCGCTTTCGGATCTGGGGATTCAACTGGCCATCGACGATTTCGGGACCGGTTTCTCATCACTGAGTTATCTGAAGCGATACCCCATCGATACTCTGAAAATCGATCAATCCTTTGTCCGCAACTGCACCAGTGATGCGGAGGATGCCGCCATTGTCCGGACTATTATCGGTCTGGCGCACAGTTTGAATCTGCGCGTGATCGCCGAAGGGGTCGAGACGGAGCGTCAGAAGCGATTTCTCCAGCAACACAAATGCGATGAAGTCCAAGGGTACTACTTTGGCCGTCCCATGCCTGTCGATGAGTTCGAGACTATCCTCGTGAAAGGGGAAGGCGTGGAGATGGACGGCCAACTCTTTGGAATTGCCCGCAATCCCTTTGCAGAGTAGATCACAGTGGTGTGCAGTTTCCGGCTGAATGCGCTGGACGGTATTTAAGCGGGTTAGCGTCAGGGTAGATCCAGACGGGATCCTCTGAAGTGTGTGGAGAGTTCATGGATTGCCTTGTTTGAAAGCGAGGCAACGCCTTTCAGATTCAGCCAGTGACCCGGGAACGAAGAGAGGGCGCGTGCTGCAAGGGGGGAGAGCGCGGCCATGTTCTCCAGTGAGAGCATATCTCCGGAGAAGGTTGCGAGTTGTCGGCTGGATTGAGGCGTGATGGTTCCCAACCCTTTGATCTCCAGGGCACGGCCACTGAAACCCGCCAGAGCTCCAGCGCTTCTCTCCGAGAGCGAGGGGAGATTGGAGAGAGTGAGACGGCTCCCCTTGAATTCAGACAGAGCATGCGCACTTTTCAACGAGAGACTCTCCAACCCCAGGAGGGAGAGTTCATCACCGCCGAAAGCGGTAAGCTCCTTGGCCGCTGATGGAGAGAGGCTCTTAATCTGATGGAGCGTGATACCTGTTCCCTTGAATCGTGCCAGAGCAGCAGCCTCTCTCACTGAAGGGTCAGTCAGACCACTGAGGAGAAGCCACTCCCCTTGGAAAGATGAAAGGGCGGTGATGGACGCTTCGGAGAGGTGTTCCAGACCGTTGAGCTCCAGCCAACTGCCGGAGTAGCGGGCTAAATGGCGTGCAGTCTCCGGTGTGAGTGTTTGCAGCCCGTTGAGAGAGAGAACACTGCCGCTGAATGTAGCGAGACCCTTGGCTGCTTCCGGTGTGAGGTGGGTGATGGCGTCGAGATAGAGCCACCCCCCCTTGGAGCTGCCCATGAGGCGCGCTTGTGCGGCGGAGAGCGTTTTTTTCGGCAGTGTGGTTGGTGTTGCAATCCCCTCGGCTGCAGGCAGTCCGCCGGGAAGGGTCACTGCCACGACCATCACCGTTGCGATCAGACGTTTAAAACTGTTTGATATCATTGTGCTCTTTCTGAACAGTCTCATTGCCGCGGACGGTAGAAGAGAGTGTGAGAACTGCCGACTGTCCCGGTTCTTATGAGCGTGCGCACAGTCTGTTTTACTCTTCCTTGAAGATCAGTACAATAGATCGCATCGACGCGGCGTGCCAGCGTGCTTCTCTCACCTGTGGATCTGCTTGGACGTGATACATTGATTATCATATTCACTCTTCTGATTTTGATCGTGCTGGTTGGTTGGTGGAATTTGCGCTCGGAACGTTCCGCTGCCCAATTCGGTTACTTCTCCAAAACCTATCCGCAAGCCGTCGATCCTCAAACTTCCGGTTCTAATAAAACACCGACCAACGCTGTGGACGATTCTGCCTTAACTGGTCAGAGAGACGTCGCGGAAGTGCGGAAGCGGGACCGTGTGACACAGCAGGTTCGTTCCGCCTTTGCTACGGTGGGTGAGCGGATCAGGCGTAATCTGAAGAGAGGGGCTGGAACCGATGCGGCCGAGAGGGAGATGCGACAACTCGCCAAACGCCAGGACGGTGTAATCGAGGTGGCATTTCTCGGTGAGATCAGTGTGGGTAAAAGTGCTTTGATCAGCGCTCTGGTGCCAACGGCATCTCTGGAAGTTGACGCCAGGGGAGGGACCACACGGGAGATCGGGCGATATACCTGGCGTGCTCCCGACGGTGGCGAGGTGCGTCTGTTGGATCTGCCGGGGTTGAATGAAGTTGGAGGTGAGCTGGAGGGAATGGCTCGCCAAGAGGCGATGCGCAGCCACTGTCTCGTCTATGTGTGCGATGGGGATCTGACCAGAAGCCAGTGGGGGATTCTCAACGATCTGGTGTCGTTTGGAAAACCGGTCGTTCTTGCCTTGAACAAAGCAGACTACCTCACACCGGAGGAGCGGGAAGGTCTGCTTGAGAATCTCCAACAGTGGGCAGGCTCCCGAACCTTTGAGACGCCGATTGGTGTGGCGCCTGTCGTTGCCGGAGGAGTGCGTCCGGTGACAGTCGTGGATCCTACCACCGGCTTTGAGACCGAAAAGGTGCGTCCCCTGACACCGGAAATCGAGAGCCTGTTGAACGTTCTCCTCCGGGTGATGCGCGCATGCGACCCGGAACTGCTGGAGGCGTGGCGTTCGGAAGCAGTGGCAGAACTGGCTAACCAGAAACTGGATCTTGATCTGGAAGAGTATACGGCCCAGGAGACGGAGCAGATGATTCATCGATATGCTCTGGAGTCCATGGCCATGACTAGACGCTTGCCGTGGAACGAGGAGGAGGGGTTTCAGTTTCATGAAGATCTCGCCATGGCTCTGATCAAATCAGCATCACGGCTTCATGGTCATCGCCTGGATTCAGCTTCGGCAGCACTCTTGGTGCAACAGGTCGGTTCGCTCTCTTCCGAGCGTTTTTCCAAATTGATGGAGCTCTCTGCAACTGTCCTCAAAGGCACGCGCTCACTGACCGATTGGGGCCGGGGTGCGCACTTTGCCGTGGGGCAAGGGCTGGTATTCGTGCTGCTGGGTTGGGCGGCTGCCACCGGTTTCCAAGAGGAGGGTGCCGATGCGTATGGCCTGATTCTTAACCGGTTCAGAGACTATTTTGGTGATCAGGAGAGGATGGTCAACCCACTGTTGGAAGCGTTGTTAACGCATTCGTCCAGTGTTGAGACAACCGAGTAAATCTATGTGTTGTTTTACTTTCCAGTCAGGCCTGTTCTTTTCTTAATTGATACACTCGCCAGGGACGAATCCGCGTTATGACGGAGAATTCGGATACCGACATCACCTGGTTTACCGCCTACGGAGAGCTGGTT
>JADGBX010000064.1 GCA_015231265.1 Magnetococcales bacterium
ATCATCGGCAACAAGATCGTGCAACTGTTGCAACAGCGGCAGAGCATCGGCTCGGCTGCCGTGGTCGGGGGTGATGCTCTCGGCTGGCGCGTGGGCATCGAGTGTTGTCACGAAGTCGGAAATCTCGGCGATCAGAGTGGTTAGACTCGCTTTGAAGGGGGGAAGTGCCGTTTCGATGGTGCTCCGGTCTTGGTCGTGCATGGCGTGTTCAAGCTGTTGCGCCTGCTGCTGCAAGGCGTGAGCACCCAGGCTTCCGGCCACCCCTTTCGTGGTGTGGGCGAGTCGTTCGGCGGTTTCGGTGTCGTCGCGAGAGAGAGCCTCTTGAATCGACTCTGCGGTGCTGTCCTGATCGGTGATGAAGCGGCGCAGAAGATCGAGGTAGAGTTTTCGGTTGCCGCCCATGCGTGCAACGCCGGTGGTGGTGTCCAGTTCGTCCAGTTCGGGCAGGGGGAGAGGCTCTTTCTCCGTCAGGGGGGACGCCTTCTGTTCCGCCGTCTGCAGCATCTGTTCCGGCGTCAGTCCCAACCCCTGCCGTGGCGTGATCCAGCGGCTGAGAGCGGCGTACAATTCCGGTGGATCGATGGGTTTGGCCAGGTGATCCTGCATGCCTGCGTCCAGGCACTTCTCTCTGTCCCCGGCCATGGCGTTGGCGGTCATGGCGACGATGGGCAGGGTGTCGAAGCGGCTGTCGGTGCGGATGGTGCGGCTGGCGCTGTAGCCGTCCATCACCGGCATCTGCATATCCATCAGCACCATATCGTAGCCACCCCTACGGAACTGCTCCACCCCCTCCCGACCATCCATGGCCACATCGAGATGGTGCGGTGTCTTCTTGAGGAAGGCGCGGATCAACAAGCAATTATCCTCGGAGTCCTCCACCAGCAGAATGCGCAGGGGTTGGGGCTCATGGAGAAAGCTCTCACGAGGTGGCCGTGTCGGTGAGGAGAGAGTGATCTCGGCTGGGGGCAACGGCAGCTCCACATGGAAGACGCTCCCCTTGCGGGCACGACTCTCGATCCGGATCTCTCCGCGCATCAGCTCCACCAACTGTCGAGTGATGGCCAGCCCCAGGCCACTGCCGCCGAAACGGCGCGTCATGCCGGACTCCACCTGATAGAAGCGGTCGAAAATGGTCTCGATGTGTTCGGGATCCAGGCCGATCCCCGAATCCCGAACCAGAATGTGCGCCTGGTAGGGATCACTGTTCTGCCAGGAGAGTTCAACCTCGACACTCCCTTCGTCGGTAAACTTGAGGGCGTTGGAGAGGAGGTTCATCAACACCCGCCGCAGGCTGCCGGCATCCCCCATCACCGCATCGGGCAGTCGGCTGTCGAGATGGCAGCGCAGGGCAACCCCCTTCTCCTGCGCCACCTGTTCGAACAGCGATACGGTGGCGCGCAGAAGTTGGGCAGGATCGAACGGCTCCCGAGTCACGGTCATGCGACCCGCCTCGAAGCGGGAGAGGTCGAGAATGTTGTTGATCAACTCCAGCAGGTTGTTGCCCGCCTCCTGGAGACGGCGCAACTGGCGCAACTGCTCCGGGTCGGAGACCGACTCCATGAGAATATCGCTCATACCGATCACCACATTCATCGGCGTGCGGATCTCGTGGCTCATGGTGGAGAGGAACTCGCTCTTGGCGATGGTTGCCGCCTCCGCCTGCTCCTTGGCGGTCTCCAGCGCCTCCAGGGCGCCCTTCTCCCGTGTGATGTCGGAGGCGAAGATGGTGATGCCGTTCACCTGACCCTCTTCGTCAACGTTGGGAATCTTGTCGGTGCGGTACCAGCGCACCTCGCCGGTGGCTGGATCGAGCCCCTGTTCGACGATGCCGCTCCGAGCCTGCCCACTCGCCATGATCTCTTCGTTGTCCTGCTGATAGTTGCGGGCAAAAGACTCGGGGAAGAGCTCCAGAGCCGTCTTGCCGATCACCGCCGCCTGCTCTCGACCGGAGAGATCGGCAGCGGCCCTGTTGAGGCGCTGTACCCGGTGTTGCCGATCGATATACCAGATCATGGCCGGCGAGGACTCCAGGATCACCTCATAGTTGCGCTGACTCTCCGAGAGCCGCATTTCGGTCCGTTTCTGGTCGGTGATATCGGTGGAGGTGACCAGAAGCTCCCCTTCCAACTCCTCCCGGGAAATGGGCAGAACCCGTGTTCGGAAGTAGCGCCGCCTGCCGTCGGGATCGACGTGGAAGGTTTCATAGCTGGTCTGCTCCTGCGTCTCCAGCGCCCGCTGTAGCGTGATGGTGACGGTGTGACGCTGGTTGGGGGCAAGAGCAGGCAGCTCCATACCGATCACCTGCTCGCGGGAGAGGCCGGGCACGGTGCGATTGATGAAGAGAATCTCCAGTTGGCGGTTGAGCGTCATGATGTAGTCGGGGGAGTTCTGCGCCAAACCGCGCCAACGGGCTCTGTTCTGCTGCAACGACTCCTCCATGACCCGGCGTTCGGTGATATCGCGACCGATGGAGATGAGCAGCGTCCCCTCTCCGGTCTGCACCTGGGTGACTGAGTACTCGAAGGGAATGCGCCGCCCCTGTTTGCAGATCAGGGAGATCCGGACGGTTGCCTGCCCCTCTTCGGTCACCGTTTCGATGGTTTTGGCGGCCCGGGCCAGGTCGTTGGCACTGTAGTAACTGTGCGGCGCTTTGAGAATGGCGATCTCCTCATCGCTGTAGCCGCTGATGGTGCGGAAGGAACGGTTCCAGCGCAACGCCCGCCCTGTTTCTGGATCGAAGAGGAAGAAGGTGTCGCTGAGCGCATCGATGGTGGCTTGGGTGAACGCCTGTTCCGCCTCCCGTTCCAGCTCTGCCCGTTTGCGTTTGGTGATGTCGGTGATGGTCCCCACGTAGCCCACCACGCGCCCGCGACCATCCACCTGTGCCGACGCCTGCCCCAACACCCAGGCGGAGGCACCGTCGGACCGAAGAAAACGATACTCGTCACGGAACGACTGCCGGTTGTCGGTAGCGCTCTGCCACGCCTGCCGGACGCGGACCCGATCCTCCGGGTGGAGCGCGTGGATCCAGCCACTCTCCTTGGCATCGGCCTGGGAAATTCCGGCGATGCGGCTCCAGGTCTCGTTGACGTAGGTACATTTTCCCAGAGCATCGGTGTGAAAAATCCCCACCGGCGACAGGCGGGTCAGGGTCTGCAACCGGGAGAGCAGCAGAGCCAACTCCTCCTGACGCTCCATACTCTCCTGCATGCGGCTGCGGGCGAGGCGGGTCAGAATGGCGATGCACATGGAGGTGACGATGGAGATGCAGAGAAAGGCCTGCAGAAGAAACACCGAACGGCTTGTGCCCCACTGGGGATTGGCGAAGGGACCGTGGCTGTTCACCGTTGCCCAGATGGCCAAGGAGGCGAGGAAGAGCGCGGCGATCGTCACGCCGTGCATCTCGAACCGCAGGGCTGCCCACGCCAGCAGAGGAAAGGTGAGATAGGGAAAGAGGGTGTGGTTCTGCCCCTCGAAACGGGGAGAGAAGAAGACCGCCAGGGTGACAACCACCAGCACGACGAGCAGCAGGAGAAACTCCGACACCTGCTCTCTCGAAGCGAGCTGTTTGATTCCGGTCGTGCGATCGCTCCAGAGCACCACCGCCGGCGCCACGAAGAGGATGCCCAACCCGGCGGAGATGGCCCACACCGTGTAAACCGAGACAAAGGAGGGGGCGGTGCCGAAACGGGTGGCGGCATACGCTCCGATGGACGCGGTCAGAAGCGGCGTGACCACCCCTGAAAGCAGGATGAAGCCAAAGTAGCCCCTCAAATCAGTGAAGATCTCTCGAGGCCGGAGGAAGCGCAGAACCAGCCACGCCCCCACCGCCGCCTCCAGCAGATTGGCCAGCAGAAAGAGACCGGATTGAATCAAAGGCCGCCCGTGGTAGAGATCCACGGCCAGATCCATCGGGATGATGCCGAGAATCACCCAGCGCCACTGCCGGGGCGGCAGCATGAGCAGAGATGCGAGCAGCACCCCGTTCGGCGGCCACCAGACAGCGATCATCTCCGGTCGGGCGATGAGCGTCAGACTCCACTCCTTGACCAGCGCAAAGAGGACGACGATCATGCCGATTCTGAAAGGCGTCGCGGGTGTGTGGGTCATACAGCGCCTACCAAAGCGTTTAGGGCTCATTGAGGACACGCCCTAAAATTAAAAGATCTTTTTCAATCATAAACAGAGCGGCGACTCTTCGCCATCACATAAACGCCGACACTGCCGGAATTAACACATATCCGCAAACCCGCTGGAAAAAACGGGGTTTTCAGCCATGAGATGGACACGACGCTCCAAATCTAGGCTATACTGTAGGGATACGCCACGTCATAACGGGAAAGGAACACCATGAGCCGGACAGTGAAGATCAGGGATGCGATCGTCAAGAAGTTTCTCGGCGGCAAGAAGGTCAAAACGAAGAAATTGAACAAAAAACAGAAGAAAGTGCTCAACGCCTGGCGCTCCCACAACACCCACAAAGCGTACAAGCTGATCAGCCACTTCAACCGAACCGGACACGCTCAGAAAAAACGGGAAAAACAGGGCTGACAATCCGTAGATGTCCGGCTCCCGTCCCGGGGTGCCGGGCGCTTTCGCCACGACCCAATCCTCACGTTGTCAGCAGGAACCACACATGGGCAAAAAACGACAGCGCCACAACAGCCCGGACACCATGCTCAGACAGTGCCGGCTCTATCACACTCAGGGCAATCTCAACGGCGCGCTTCAGTTGATCCAACGCCTGTTGGGGCAGGCGCCCAAGGAACCTCGCGTCCACCTGCTGGCGGCGACGCTTTTCCTGGATAAGGGCAAGCCCGGCACCGCCCGCCGCCATTTCGATACCGCCCGACAGCTCCGGAACACCAACGACGACAACCAGGCACTGCTGCACGGACGGCTGCTGGAAGCGGAAGGGGATTCGGAGTCGGCCCTCGCCTGCTACCGCGCCCTCCAAGAGAGCACCCCACCCCGAGCCGGGCTGGAGCTGGCTCGGTTGCTGGCCGGAGAGGCGCAGTGGGAGGAAGCAGCAGAGATCTTCACCACCCTTTTCACATCCGAGATCTCCCCCGAAGACACGGAACCGACTCTGGACGACTGGCTGCTCTGGTCTCGAGCCTGGGTCGCTTGTGGGCGTCTTGAGAAAGGGGTGGAAGCGCTACAGCAGACGATTCAGCGTTTTCCTTCGAGCAACCGTCCGGTCAAGGCACTGATTCACACCCTTCATCAGGAGCGAAAGCTGCGTCGAGACGCCATTCAACGTCTGGAAAACCTTCTGGAGGAGAACCCGCAGCGGGCGGATATCTGGCGCGCCTTGGCGGAGGTTCGCACGGAAGAGGGGGCGTGGCCTGAGGCGGGAGACGCCTGGGAGAGAAGTCTCGCCCTGGAGCCCGACAATGCGCATGCCCACCACCAACGCGGTGTGATCCACGCCTTTTGTGGTGAGAAGAGCCGAGCCCGCACGGCGTTTCAACAGGCGCTGGAGTTGGACCCGGAACTGGCCGCTGCCCACTTGAGTCTGGCCGAGAACCGCCGCCACACCGCCGACGACACCGCGCACGCAGAGGGTGTTGAGCACCTGTTGGCCCGAGAAGATCTCGACGACCGCTCCCGTACGACTCTGCTCTACGCTCTGGCGAAGATCCGCGACGATCAACAGCACCACACCGACGCTTTCCGGCTCTACGAAGAGGCCAACCGGCTGCAAGGGGAGCGCTGGGGGTATGATCCGGCGGAGAACGACGACTGGAGTCGGCGCATTCTCGACACCTTTGCCGTTGATGGCCCCGGATGGCGTCATATACGGGGTTCGGAGAGTGAGCAACCGGTTCTGATCGTCGGCCTGCCCCGCTCCGGCACCACCCTGGTGGAGCAGATCGTCGCCAGCCATCCGCAGGCGTTCGGTGCGGGAGAGTTGAGCCGTCTGGACAAGCTGGCCGCCGCCTCCCTCCCCTTCCATCTCAAGAGCCTGGACTCCTATCCGGAGCTGATGGCTCGTCTCGACGACACCACGGCCACGGCTTTGGCCGACGACTATCTGGCCACTCTGGCCCACGCCTCCGGAGGGGGAGACTACAGCCGCATCTGCGACAAGATGCCCAGCAACTTCTTCCATCTCGGGCTCTTTTTTCAGCTCTTCCCCAACGGTCGGGTGATCCACTGCCGGCGCGATGCGCGGGACACGGCGCTCTCCATCACCTTCCGCTGTTTCAGAAACCGCCTCGACTACTCCACCTCGCTGCGGGGAATCCGCCGCTTCCACGCCATCTACCGCACCCTGATGCGCCATTGGATTCAGGTGTTGGGCAGCGAAAGAATCCTCACCGTCGACTATGAACAGCTTACCCGAGAGCCGGAGTCGGGCATTCGTCGCGTGATCGATTTTCTCGATCTGCCGTGGCGGGAGGAGTGTCTTCAGTTCCACACCAACAACCGCCCCACCCCGACCAGCATCTCCGAGGTGCGGCAGCCGGTCTATCGCCGGTCGGTGGAACGTTGGAAGCGGTACCAATCGGTGTTGCCGGGGTGGTTTACCGAAGCGTGGGGAGCGTGGCCGCCGCAGCCGTAAGCATCGACGCGCCGTCCCGTGATGGAGGGGTCTGCCGAAGCACCACCCTGGAGGAGACTCCGCCAGCCGACTGCAATCCGCTCCGATTCAGATAGCCCAGCACCTCCCGAGCCACCAGCGCGTGACCACGGGCGTTGTAGTGGGTGCCCCAGCGAGGAAAGAGCTGTGCCAGTTGCTGCCGCTGCGCCAGGAAGGCTGGACGAAGATCAAACACCGTCACATCGTGCTTCTTGAACAGCGCTTCGAGCATTTTGCTCTGAGGAAACCCCAACCCCGCCTCCAGAGAGGTGCGGCTGGGCAGTGTCACGATCAGCAGTCGGCCACCCCATGCCGAGACGGTTGCCGACATCTCTCCCAGAGTCTCATCAAACAGCGTCCGCGAACTCTGATCACCGAGAACACGACTCTTCAGATCTCGATAGACCGCATAGGAGGTGTGTTGAAGAAGATAGCTTCTGCGCACCTCGCTGCTCTCCTTGCCGTTGCGAATCTCCTCAACAGCCGTCGCTGCGGCGAGAAACTGATCGAAATAGTTCTGCAATGGCCCCTTTTCGATGGCGTCCAGAACCGGCCGGGTGGCACCGTTCAGATAGCCGTAGAGCGTGGGATTACGGCTCTCGCGGACCAGGTCGGGGGAGTCGTTCTCATAGAGAAACCAGATCACCAGTGGCGGTTTCCGTTGTGTCAGATACTCCTTGATGCTGCCCAGAACCGTCAGCGGACCGTTCCCGCCCATGCCCAGATTGAGTGTCTGCGGGATCGCCTGACGAATCAAACCGGCGAAAGAGTCCTCCAGGGGAACGCAGATGCCCTGGGTGTAGGAGTCGCCCACAAGGGCCACATCGATCCGCGACTGCGAGATGAGTCCCGGTGGGTTGTAGAACCCCTTCTCATCGGTGGCATGGAGGATCCAGGTTCCATCCTCCCGGCACGCCACCGTACGTGCGTCGGGCACACCACCAAGCGGGTGGGTCTCGACGCCGTCGTGGGTGAGTGTGGGGATGGTGATAAAGGGGTGAGGCTCCCGAAACTGTGCCAGCGTCGTCGGTGTGACGAAGGGCACCGCCTCCTCCCCGGCAGCCCGAAGCGCTGCCACCACCTCCCGGCGTGAACGCTGGTCGAAGTCGGGATGGTCGGGCAGAGCGACATCGTTGGCCAAGGTGGGCGACGCAACGATCCTGAGCCCGCTCTCCAGACCGAGAAAGAGCAGCAGCACACCCAATGTTGCCGCCAACGCCCCATACTCCCAGTTCTCGGCAGAACGGAAGGTCTTGAAGGCGAACAGGCTCAGAACCAGGAGAAACAGCGGCCCGATGAGCCACCAGAGCACGCCGAACGGCTCCGAAAAGCGGGCGTCGGGATCCATCAAACCCAGAGAGAGAAGAGCGATCGCCACCAGAGGCAGCACTCCCTTGAGAAGTGTCTGGAGCCGTCTGGTCATCTCTGGGCGGCTCCGTCACTGCTCTTCGGTGCAGGCTCATCGCGGCGCTTGAGAAAATCCAGGGGAGTTCCATGAAGTTGCGGGAACTCCTTCATGGTGTGCGCATAGGCGGTGATGGCAGCTTTTGTGCTGTTTTTCATGTGGTTTCTTGTTACTTTCGGCATCATATCATAACCGGATTTGATATATTTGCGTCCGGCACTGCTCTCCAAGAACGCGAGCACCTGATCCACCTCCTCTTCGCTGAAGGTCGTATCGTAATACTCTGCCACCTGCTCCATCATATCATCGGTCAGCCGCATCACCTCTTCCACTAGATGGTGCCGATAGCGGGCCATCATGCGTGGGACCACATCCTGGTACTCAGGGTGGTTCTTCAGCAGTTGCGTCTGAAGGGACGAGGTCTGCCGGGTGGCCATGGCGTGCATGGTGCTACGCAGGGCGTCGGTACTCTTGACAATGGTAAGAAGGCGCTTGATCTTCTTCACCTTCTCCGTCTGAGCGCCGTTCACGTTCGAGGCCGCCGTCCGGCTCTCTTCAGCAGCCGAAGCCAACCCCATCCCGCTCACCATGACGACAACGGCTACCATCAAGCAAACGGCTGTGACGCTTTTAATCGGTCGTTTCATGTCTCACTGTCCCCGGATGTAAAGACGCGTGTCAGAAACGCGTGATAGATGTCGGTCAACCCATAGAGGTCGTCCACTTTCGTCGCCTCATCCACCTTATGCATAGTCTGCCCCACCAGGCCGAACTCCACGGTCTGCGGGCAGTAGCGGGCGATAAAACGGGCATCGGACGTACCCCCCCCGGTGGAGCGTACCGGCGGCTTTCCGGTGACGCTGGTCACCGCCTGGGTGAGTGCATCAAGGAGCTGCCCCTCCTGGGAGAGGAACGGCAATCCCGATACATTCATTTCGAGATCATAACGGACATCCGGATCCTCTGTCATGGCATCCAGCGCCTGCCGGATCCTCGCTTCCAGTGACTCGGGGGTGTGTTGCGTATTGAAGCGGATGTTGAATCGCGCCCGCATCTCACCGGGAATCACATTGGTGGTGGTCGCATCGCCGCTGGCCATCTCGGTAAACTGCAACCGTGTCGCCTCGAAATCGGCCGTGCCTTCATCGAAACGAACCGCCGCCAGCGTCGCCAACGCCGGCAGCGCGGCATGCATGGGATTATTGGCCCGTTGCGGGTAGGCGACGTGGCCCTGCACCCCTTTGATGGTGATCACTCCGTTCACCGAACCCCGGCGACCACTCTTCACCCCATCCCCCAGGATCGCGGCACTGGTGGGTTCTCCCACCAGACAGAGATCGGGAATCGCATCGTGCTGTTCCATCCACTCCAGAACTTTGGCGGTTCCATCCACCGCATCGGCCTCTTCGTCACCGGTAATCAGAAACGAGAGGCTGCCGCCCGTGATTCCC
Organism: Magnetococcales bacterium; assembly: GCA_015231265.1. Taxonomy (GTDB): domain Bacteria; phylum Pseudomonadota; class Magnetococcia; order Magnetococcales; family JADGBX01; genus JADGBX01. The sequence continues at coordinate 9,443 of JADGBX010000064.1, forward strand.
TGGGGAGGGTCGTTGAGAAACCGCTCCACCGCCGCAACCATCGCCGCCAGCCCCCCCTTCATATCGCAGGCACCCCGCCCGATCAACCAGCCATCCCGCACCTCTGCACCGAAGGGGTCGGCACTCCAACTCTTCGGGTCACCGGCGGGCACCACATCGGTGTGGCCGGCAAAGCAGAGGTTTGGCGTAGTTGTGGTGGTTTCGGTCGAATCGGCAAGAATGGGGCGCACTGCGTAAAAATTGAGTATCCGACCAAAGCGCAGCTTGGTGATCGTGAATCCCAACGCCTCCAGTCGCCAGATCAGAATATCCTGACAACCGTGATCCTCCGGAGTTACCGAAGGGCATTGGATCAGGGCTTGCGCCAGGGGAAGCGGATCACCGCGTTGGGGAAGTTTGGAGCTGTTCATGGCGTTGCTGCCCGATGAGGGGAGGGTCGTCACATCGACCGGATCCAGGGCCGAAGCTCCTGGTGACGTATGCGGCGGTGCCATTCGGCATGGCGTTTATTCGTCGCGTCCTGATGGTAGCGAAAGAGAGCATCGCAGAGAAGGGTCTTATGACGAAGTGCGCCGGACGGGGAGGGAGGGAAGTACGATGGGAAAGACCGACTAGGGCCTATTTTCTGTCCAGAGAGGAAGGACACTCTTCACTAGAGACCTTCTCCGATACACTCCCCGCCCCTCCGGCGCGCGACACACTTGCGGGGAGGGGGTGGTGTTTTTCCCCTCTCGAAGCTTCGCGTCCTTCAGGACGCACTGGAGAGAGGGGAAAAACAACACCACCGACCGACCCATCAAAACTAGCCACACCCAAGCGCGCCCATTTCACCCATATATTTCTTTTGAAATATATACTTCCACCCTCCCCTTTTTTGGCGACGGAGGGTGTGTGCTGTTTTAGGTCCGGTGCCACCCACTCACTACTATAAAGTGCCCGACATTCGGCGCCATTGCCGTGTTCATCCTCTTCAGATAGAAACCCCATCGGATCACTCTTTATGCATGGTTGATGTGTCGTGCTTCAGGTTCGTTTCCAACAGTTCTGGTTTCCCAAATCTCACCCCACCAGATCCCAATAGGGGTTGGGACCGAAGCGTTTCTTCAGAAAATCGACCAGAATCCGCACCTTGGCCGAAAGGTGACGGTTGTGGGGATAGAGTGCGTAGACACCCAGCTCCGGCAGGCGATACTCCGGCAGCAGAGAGATCAACCGGCCCGCCTGAAGATCCTTGCCGACGATGAAGGTGGGCATAATCGCCAGCCCAACTCCCTGCAACGCCGCCTCGCGGATCGCATCGCCGTTGTTCACCCAGAGCCGTCCGTTCACCTTAACCGTCACCTCCCCGTCCGGCCCCTGGAAGTGCCACACATCCGCCGGGTTGACGTTGGTGTAGAGAAGGGTGGGACAGGTGGAAAGGTCCGCCGGAACCTGCGGCTCCCCATAGCGGGCGACGTAGTCCGGGGAGGCGCACACCACCAGCCGCGCCGGGGCCAGCTTGCGCGCGATCAGGCTAGAGTCCCGCAACTGGCCGATGCGCACCACCATGTCGAACCCCTCATCCACCACATTCACCTTACGGTCGGTCATCGCCATCTCGATGGTGATTTCGGGATAGAGGGTGAGGAAATCGGCCACCTGCCGCGCCAGATGCAGCACGCCGAACGACATGGGCGCATTGAGCCGAAGCGGCCCCCGCGGCTCCGTCCACATGCTGGAGACCGACGCCTCCGCCTCCGCCACCTCGGCGAGAATACGCCGACACTGCTCAAGATAGGCGCGGCCGGCATCGGTAAGACTCAACCGGCGAGTGGTGCGGTTGAGAAGGCGCACCCCCAACCGCTCCTCCAGAGCCGCCACCCCCTTGCTCACCGCCCCGTTGGAGAGACGCATCCGCCTGGCCGCCCCGGAGAAGCTCTCCAGCGTCGCCACTTGGGTGAACAGCTCCATCTGCGTCAATCGATCCATGCTCTATTCTTTCCATTTTGGAAATAGTCTTTTTAGATATTACAGCATTGTTCTCAATCGGTAAACTTCATACCATGGATTCACCACATCCACTCACCCGGACTGAAGAGAGAGCACCATGCGCTATGATCTCACCGCCCGACTGCTGCACTGGCTCACCGCCCTTCTGTTGATCGCGCTCTTCGGGCTGGGCTGGTACATGACCGGACTCACCTACTACGACCCGGACTACCGCTGGACATCGGAGCTGCACAAGGCGCTGGGCATGACCACCGCCGTGGTGATCGTGGTGCGCATCGTCTGGCGCCTTGGCCACCAGCCGCCGCCACCCCTGGCGAGCCATGCTGCCTGGGAACGGGCGTTGGCCAAAGGGGTGCACCTGCTGCTCTATCTGCTCATGGCGGCGCTGCCGATCACCGGCTATCTCATGGCCACAGCAGCGGGACACGCCATCGACCTGTTCGGACTCTATGAATTCCCGGCACTCCTCACCGCCGAAAAGGGGCGGGAGGAGAGCATGGGCATGGCGCACGAGTGGCTCGCCTACGGCGGCGGGGTGCTGGTTCTGATGCATCTGGGCGGTGTGCTGAAACATCAGTTCATCGATGGAGATGCCACCCTGGCACGCATGCTCTTCGGCGGTCCGCTCGAAGAGAAATAGACACCTTTCATACCCACAACGGAGAACTTGCATGAAAACCACACTCATGGCCGCTCTGGCCGCCGTCACCCTGATCACTGCCGTCCCGGCTGCTGCCGACGACTATAAGATCGATCCCACCCACTCCTTCGTCACCTTCACCATTCCGCATCTGGGCTACAGCCTGCTTCAGGGGCGTTTCAACACCCTCAGCGGCAGCTTCAGCCACGATCCCGCCAAACCCGCTGCCAGCACCATCATGGTGGAGATCGACACCGCCAGCATCGACAGCAACCATGCGGAGCGGGATAAACATCTGCGCGGCGACGATTTCCTCAATGTAAAGAAATACCCCACGGCCACCTTCAAGAGCACCGGCTTTACCCCCAAGGGCAACGGCGGCACTCTAAAGGGGAAATTGACACTGCACGGCGTCACCAAGTCGGTGATGATTCCGGTCACCGCCATCGGTGCGGGCAAGGATCCCTGGGGCGGCTATCGCAGCGGCTGGAAGGGGGAGCTGACCCTCAAACGGGCCGACTACGGCATCAGCTACAACCTGGGACCGGCGGCAGAATCGGTAACGCTGGGACTCTTCATCGAAGGGATCAGAAAGTAACCGTAACCACCCCCCACCGTTTCGGGCAGAGGAGATGCACCATGCTAACCATCCGTCAGGCAGAGCAGCGGGGCCATGCCGATCACGGCTGGCTGAAGGCGCGCTTCAGCTTCTCCTTTGCTGATTTCTACGATCCCGAGCAGATGGGGTTCCGAGCGCTGCGGGTACTCAATGAGGATCGCATTGCGCCGGGTGGGGGGTTTCCCATGCACGGTCATCGGGATATGGAGATCGTCACCTACATTCTCTCCGGCTCTCTGGAGCACCGGGACAACACCGGCAACAAGGAACGCCTCACCGCCGGGGAGGTGCAACGCATGAGCGCCGGACGGGGGATTCGTCACAGCGAGTACAACGCCTCCGGTGAAGAGCCCCTGCATCTGCTTCAGATCTGGCTGCAACCGGCGCGCACCGGGCTGGAACCGGGCTATGAACAGAAGGCGTTCTCGGTCGCAGAATCGCCCAACCGCTGGCACACCATCGTCGCAGAAGATGGTCGCGACGGCGCCCTCACCATTCAGCAGAACGTCACCATGCTCGCCGCCCGTCTGGAGCCGGGGACGACACTGGAGCACACCCTCTCCCTCGGGCGTCACGCCTGGATTCAGGTGGCGCGCGGGGGTGTAGACATCAACGGGGTGAACCTCTCCCAGGGCGATGGTCTGGCCATCAGCGACCACCCCCTGCTCACCCTTACGGCCAACGAGAACGCTGAGGTTATCCTGTTCGATCTGGCATAAGGGCGCCTGCAAGGGAAGTCGATCGTTTCAAGAGTCGCGAACTGATGTGAAAGAGTTTTTTTCTCCAGAATAACAAACGGCAACAGAAGCTGGGTGCTATACTGTTCTGCACGGACCTACACCACCACCAGGGGAGTATCCATGGCAGACTCGGTCAAGTGCAACGTGTGTGGAGAGTTGAAGCCCAAGGGTAAAATCAAGTGCCCCCATTGCGGGGAGAATGATTCCCCCCTGTACACCATGATGCTCGTTTTTGGTGGAGCCGTGATCTTCTTTGGCTGGGAGACGTTAGCATCCAACGGGTGGATACTCGACTGGATCTATCAGTGGTTTGATTGACGTGGCCGCACCTCTCAAGAGAGGAATCACCTCCCCCTTGACCATACCATCTTTAAAGTCAAAACCATTGAGTGGTTGGAAGTATATATTTCTAAAGAGATATATATTCCCCACCCCTCGATGGTGTTGACGTTGACGTTGATGTGGCCGTGGCCGTGGCCATGGCCGTGGCAGTAGCCGTAACTCTCAAGAGAGGAAACACACTCAACACCGGACGCCTTCCCCGATGCACTCCCCCACCCCCGGCGCGCGATGAAATTCGAGGGAGGGGGGCGTGTTCTGTGCATCCCCGACGTTGGA
>JADGBX010000065.1 GCA_015231265.1 Magnetococcales bacterium
CCAAACCACGCTCCTCACGCCTTGCCTGCTGCATTTTCAGGCACAAACGCGATTTCGTTCTCATTGAGGACACGCCCTAGTTTGGCCAGAGGTGTGTACAGAACTGCTTGAGAAATGGGACAGAGGGGAGCAGCGCTGTCGTCGGAGCTACCGGGGAGGGAGCCCCCGCTGCTGATCGATGCCGCGCTGTTTCTGGATTGAGGCGCGGGTGAGAAGTTCCAGAAGCACTTCGGCGATCAGATCGGGCTGAAACTTGGGAATGAACTCATCGGCCCCCATCTGCTCCGCTTTGTAGCGGTTGGAGCGGTTGCTCAGGGAGCTGTGCAGCACCAGATAGGTGTCCTTCATCTTGGGGTGGTTCTTCACTTTGCGGGTGAAGGTGAAGCCGTCCATGGTGGGCATTTCGATATCGGAGAGAATCAGGGAGTAGGGACTCTCGCCGTGCTTTTCCACCTGCTGCTCCAGCATGGTGTAGGCGTCGGAGGCGAACTCCATGATGGTGTGTTTGATCTCCAACTGCGTCAGCGCCGAGCTGATCATGGAGCGGGCGGCTTTGGAGTCGTCCACGGCGAGAATGTGGTGTTGTTTTGAGATCAACTCCCGGCTCCGCTCGATCAGCGTTTCCGAGACTTGGTCATCAATACCGATGATCTCGGAGAGCAGCTTCTCCACATCGAGGATCTGGATCGGATCATCCTTGTGGTAGGTGATGGCGGTGAGGTAGCCCGACTCGTAGGCGTTGCCCTTGGGGCTGTGGATTTCGTCCCATCTTTTGTGCAGCAGCATGTTGGGCTGGGTGATCAGGAACCCCTGCACAGTGGTGCTGTATTCGCAGATCAGGACGTAGCTCAACTCTTCGAGATTGGTTCCGGTGAGTCCCATGGCGTAGGAGAGGTCGATGAGCGGCACCGACTTGCCCCGGAAATCCATGGTGCCGACCATGGCGGCGTGGGAGTGGGGGATGGAGGTGATCTTCTCCGGGCATTCGAGAATTTCGACGATCTTGAAGACGTTAATGCCGTAGAGTTGATTGTCGGTGAGAAAGAATGTCAGCATCTCCATCTCGTTGGAGAAGGCCAGATTGGCCCGCTGATCGATCTCCGCCATCAGTTCGTCTTGACTCATCGTTCGTGCCCCTCTCGGGTGGGTTTCCAGCGTGTCATGAATGCATTATGCCTAGGGCGTGTCTTCAATGAGCCCAAAAAAGCGCTGGTGTACCGCCAGCCCTTCGGGTTTGGCCTGAAAACGCACCATGCTGCGTTGTTCGTCGCTCATTTGGCCGTGCCAAACCGCGTTCCTCACGCCTTGCCTGCTGCATATTCAGGCACAAACGCTATTTCGTTCTCATTGAAGACACGCCCTAATAATCCCACCATTTTCCAACAATCCGTGGTGCAGTGCAATCAAATCCTGCTTCTGCCTGGGGGGAGTGTGAAGAGTCTCTCGGCACCGGCGGCCTCGAACCGTTCTGGATCGCTGCTGAAAACGATGATCTGCAGGGCGGTTCGGCTCTCGCTGTAGAGAATGTCGAACAGGGTGTGCAGTCGTGTGATATCGGTGTTGACCAGGGCGTCGTCCAGCAGCATGGGCAGGCGGTTTTCCCCGGCCAGAACCCGACCAAGGGCGAGACGGACCAGAATGTTGAACTGCTCCCGAGCGCCTCCGGAGAGCATCTCGAAGGGGGCGGAGCGGCTGCCGAAGGTGAGTCCGTTGATCTGCCAGTCGTCACCCAGATCCAGCTCGGCGTTGGTGAAGAGGCGGGTGATGTAGGGGCGAACCCGTTCCAGGACCGGGGCGCGAAGCTGCTGTTGTGCCGCCCGTCCGGCGGTTTCCAGATGCTGCTTCAGGCAGGCGATGGCGTCGGCTTTGCGTTGGGTGACGGCGAGGGTCTCCCGGCTCTGTTGGTGCAGCGCCTGGGCATCCTGGAGCGTTTCGAACAGCCCTTGATTGCGGCTCTCCTTCAGTACGGCACTCAGAGCGATGCGCCTCTCCTGGAGAGCGTCGCGCTGCTTCCGGAGTGTCGAATAGGCGCTCTTTTCCCGTTCAAATCTCTTGTGGGCGGCGTCCAGCCCGCGGCTTTGCAGGGTTGTGGTGTGGTTCCGGAGTGTTGCGGAGAGGATGTCGTGCTCCTCTTGGCGTTCGTGCAGGCTCTTTTCGAGGGCGTCGGGATCGGGCAGGGAGTGCTGTTGAACGGTCAGCCGTTCACACTCTCTTTCAGCGGCGGTGATCTCACCGGTGAGCGTGGCCACCTTCTCCTTCAGTGAGGAGAGCAGAAGGGCGTCTCTGCGGAGATTCTCTTGGATTTTCTGACGTTTCGGTTCGTGTTCCGCCAGCCAGCGACGCACGCCGTCGGCGTCTTTGAAAAGTGGGTTCGACCTCTGCGCGCCATCGTCATCGGTGGTCGCTGCATGCAGGGTGCCGAGGCTCTTTTCCAGAGCCCGCAGGTGTGCCTTCAGAGTCTCCGTTCCCTTCGGAGCAAGGGCGCTGCGTTCGGTTTCCGTGTGGAGAATATCGGTGGTGATGCGTCGCCGCTGTTCCACCTGTTCCACCCCCTGGCGCAGGGTGGTGAGGCCGTGTTCGGTGAGCAGAGCCTTCAGAGCGGTCTGGTTTTCCAGAATGCGCCGGTTCAGCTCGGTGAGAGTGTCGTCGTGCATCTCCACCGCCAGCGTGCCCACCTGGTCGATCTCGATGCGGGTGGGGCCGCTACAGAGAATGGTGTGCGCCTGGCCGGGCTCCAGCGTCTCGTCGCCGATCACCAGCGTGCGGGTCGGGGTGATGTGGAGTTTCACCGCCTGATCACGCTGTGCGCCCCGATCCCGCTCCAGGGCGGCGTGCAGCGATTCGAGACGTTCGAGCACCGCCTCATCCACGGTCAGTGTATCCAGTCTTCTCTTCAGGTCGCGAATGCGCGCTTCGCGCTTGGCAACCTCGGCAAGCGTCCGGGTCAGCTCCTGGTGCTGATGGTCGAGACGCTGCCGCTCGTCGTGATTGCGGTGCCGGGTGAGGGCGGCGTCGGCCTGTGCCTGGAGAGTTCTCTGCTCTTGATGGGCTGTTTCCTGTTGCTGGAGAGCGCGCTGCTGCCTGTCGATCTGCTCACGAAGCGCCTCCTGCTCCGTGCGGAGTCTCTTGAGCCGCGCCGTTTCATCGGCAATGCGCTGGCGGCAGGTGGTGTGTTGATCCTGCTGAAGTCGAAGGTTTTTCAGCCCCTCGGTGCAGAGGGTCAGCGCCTGTCGATCCTGGTGCAGTTGCTGCTGCAGCGCCTCCGCTTCCTTCTGCTGCTCTTCGGCGTGGCGCAGGGCGTTGCTGCGTGTTTCCAAGCCTGTGGCGAGGCGTTCCAGTTCCTGTTCCGTGTGCAGCAGCTCCTCCATCCTCTGCCGGTTGTTGTCGTAACGGGTTCGGATCTGTTCCAACTCCGCTGCGGTCCGGGCATGGGTGTCCTGAGCCTTCTTGAGTTCTGCCGAGGCTACGCCGGTGTTGGGTGTCCAGTAGCGAGCGTGCTGGCTATCGACCCGCTCTTTGACGAAGCTGCCCAGAGCACCGCCAAGTACCGTATCGATTTCGAGTCCTAGAAGATCCTGAAGCTGGCTGCGGCTGGAGGCGGTGAGGTCGGTGGTGGGGGCGATCTGCGCCGCGTCCCCCTGACCCAGCCAGAGAAGGGGCCAGATGCCCGAACCCATGGCCGAGGTGCGCCGAAGCCGCTCGGTGGAGATGTATCGTTTCGGAACGGGCTTGGAGGACTCCAGGGTGAAGATGCGTTGCAGTTCCGTCTCCGCCTCCTCCTGCTCCCAGGCGCTGGAACCGCTCTCCAGGCGGGTCGTGCTCTTGGCGAGGTACTGTTTGGTCAAGCGATAGCTTTTCCCAGCATCATCAACGAAGTCGAGCCGTACTTTCGGCGGGCCGCTCTCCTCCTGCCAGCTCTTCAGCCGTTTCTGACTGGCGCGATTCCCCTTGGAGGGTTCGTAGAGCGCGTAGTGGATCGCACCGAACAGGCGGGATTTGCCCGATTCGTTGGGGCCGGTGATCACGTTGAGATGTTCGGAGAGGTTCTCCAGAACGGCGTGTTCCAATCCCTGCCAGTTCCAGACCTCAAGATGCGTCAAATACATAAAACCTCTTTTTTGGGGACGGAGGGTGTGTGCTGTTTTAGGTCCGGTGCCACGCACACACTTCTGTGTAGGTAACATCATCCGGTGCCATCTCCGTACTCTTTTTTTGGCGACGGAGGGTGTGTGCTGTTTTAGGTCCGGTGCCACTCACACACTTCACTGTGGTGCCCGACATTCGGTGCCAATCCAGCGTTTCCTCATTTCTGAGTTACGTCAACGGCCACATCAACGGCTTCTGCGCCATGATAGAAACCCTCACGCACACTCGCGCATCACTCCGACGTGAAGCGCGGTGGACGATCCATCACCTGACGCCGAGCATTCCAGCCGGGCCAGAAGGGGTGGCCGTCCTTGATGAAGTGCATGTAGATCTTTCTCCGCCAGCGATCCTTCGATGTGTTGCGGTCCGCATAGTGCAGCACATGATCGTGCACCAGCAGGAGATCCCCCCGTTTATAGGTGAGCTGGATTTTGGTTTTTTCCAGTGATTTCGGATAGTCGGTGATCGGCCCGATGGGATTTGCCTGCTGCAACTGGCCATCTTCGCGATAGTCGAAGTTCTTCTTGGTGGTGAAAGGGAATTTCCCCATCGTGTGGCTGCCCGGATAGACGATGAAGCTGCCATTCTCCTCATCAGCATCGTCAAACGCCACCGCTGCCACCAGATAGGCGCCATACTCCGCTTTGACGGCATACACCTCCTGATGGGGCAGAGAACCCGCCTCCAAAGGATTGTTCGGTTTGCAGAAGAAGAAGATCGAACCGACGGGAACCATGCGGTGATCGTTGACGGAATCACACACGGCCAACAGCTTGGAATCGGTGATTAGTGCCTGAACCTCCGGCACCTCCTCATGCAGATGCAGGTAGTTGTGGTAGTGGCCTTCTGCCCGTTTTTCAATCCCTTCCATGATGGTGTCGCAGCGTTCGGAAGAGAGGAAGTTCGGGATGTGCAGATAGCCGTTTTCGTGGAAGAAATGGATCTCTTTTGGAGAGATGATCATGGTATCTCCTTGAGAGTGAATTCTCAGTTTTCAGTTGAATAGTGTTAACAGAGGAGTTGTTTCAACAGAGGAGCTGTTTCGGGGCTTCGCACACCAGTTGGAGCGTATTCTCCATGCCGATGATACGGACAGCTTCTTTCAGTCCCTCCTGAAGAACCGGTTGTCGCCGGTAGACACTGTGCCCGTCCGAGGCGAGCACGGTGACCCAGCCCCGTTCCAGAAAGATTTCGGCAGCATCACGAGAGGTGTTGCCGAACTTACCGCACAGCGCCCCTGCGGTAACCTGAACCAGACATCCCATATCGAGAAATGCGTGCAGACGGTCCGGGTCATTCTTGAGAACATAGTTGCGCTCCGGATGGGCGATCACCGGTGTGAATCCCTGCATTCGGATGTGCTCCACCATCATCATCGCCCCGGCGGGAATCTCCCGGTGGGGCAGTTCCAGCAGAAAATGGCGCGCCCCGTCGCAGCTACCCTCCTTGCCGCCATAGCAGGGGAGTGTTCCCTTTTTGATTAGTCCGAACACTTTGGGGGTGAGGCGTACCTCGGCGGCGACGTGGATGGTCAGAGGGATCTGCTGCTCTTCCAGATCCATGCGGAACTGAACCGCCGCAGCCTTGATGCCCTCCAGACTGTTTTCATAGCGTCCAGGATGGATGTGGGGTGTGGCAACGATGGTTCCAACGCCGTCCTTCACCGCCATCTGGGCCATGGCGAGGGACTCTTTGACCGTAATCGGCCCGTCATCCAGGGCGGGTAGAATGTGACAGTGGGTGTCGATGAAAGGGGGGGCACTCTCGAACATAATCCGCACTCCGTAGGCGGTGAATACATATATCATGCACCGGAATCCACGCTCTGACCAGGGAGTTGCTTGTTGATTCCATCTACCCACTTCACTGCGGCTTACACCATTCGGTTTTTTTTAGACATGGTGTCTTTGTGCTATTTTAGGTCCGGTGCCACTCACACACTTCAATGTGGTGCCCGACATTCGGTGCCATTTTCATTTCCTGCCAATCTTGGAAGACCCATTAACGTCAAAACCATCGGGTAAGGTGGGGGATATATATTTCTTTTTTTGGCGACGGTGTATTTGTGCAGTTTTAGGTCCAGTGCCACTCACACACTTCACTGTGATGCCCGACATTGGGTGCCATTTTCATTTCCTGCCAATCTTGGAAGACCCATCAACGTCAAAACCATCGAGTGGTGGGAAGTATATATTTCTAAAAGAAATATATGGGTGTAATGGGCGCGCTTAGTAAGTTGAGTGTGGAGAGTAATGTGGTTTGGTCGGGGGAGCCTGTGGGGGTGGGGAGTGTGTTCGGGAAGACGACCGGTGATGGGTGTGGTTTCTGCCTTGAGAGGTACGGCCACGTCAACGGCTGGGTGATCCAGTGCCGTTCATCTCCAGAGAGGAAGAGCACGGAGATGGCACCGATTGTCGGGCTCCACAAAGCAGAGTGCGATTGGCACCGGACCTAAAACAGCACACATCCACCGTCGCCAAAAAAAGCACACACCCACCGTCGCTAAAAGAGAATTAAACTATTGGAGGTGGAAGCCCCGTGTCCGATCCATGGGCCAGAGCATCTGCTGGGCAGTATCCACCAGCTTTTCGGAGAGTCGATCGATCCAGTGCTCGCGTCCGCTGAAATTAACCAGCTTCTCCGCCTTCACCTTCTCTCTTGCGACCCAAAGCGCCGAGCCGAGACCATCTACCAGCCCCAGATTCACCGCCTCTTCCCCCGTCCAGATCAGACCGGTGAACAACCGGGAGTCCGGCCCTTTCAGACGATTACCGCGACCCGTTTTAACCGTCTCGACGAATTGACGGTGAATATCCCCGAGAAGTGTCTCAGCGTGCGCCTTGTCACTCTTGGACATGGGAGAGAAGGGATCCATAAAGGCCTTGCGATCTCCTGCCGTCAGGGTGCGGCTTTCGATGCCCAGCTTTTTGATCGCCTCTTCCGCTCCGAAGCCGCGCATGATCACGCCGATGGAGCCCACCAACGTCGCTTTGTCGGCGTAGATCTCCTTGGCGGCGGCGGCCACGTAGTACCCTCCGGAGGCGCAGATATCCTCCAACACCGCATAGAGCGGCTTATCGGGGTGCTTCTCCTGGAGACGGCGCAGTTCATCGAACATGATCCCGGCCTGAACGGGACTGCCGCCGGGACTGTTGATGCGCAGAATCACCGCCTTGGCACTGCTATCCTCGAAAGCGTCCTTGACGTTCTTGAGCACACTTTCGGCATTGGCGGCGGTGTCGGGCATGATGGTGCCCACCAGATCGACCACCGCAGTATAGGAACCGCTATCATCGGCGCTATCTTCCATGCCGTGGCTCCAGTGATCCTTGGTGCCGATCCAGACCAGAAGAATCAGATAGAGGACGATAAATCCGCGAAACCAGTTCTTCGCCCGACGCGCCCGGCGCTGCTCCAGAATCTGGGCGGCGAACAGCTCCTCCATCACCTCCCGCTCCCGTCGCCGACTCTCTTCCATGCGAAGAAGAACCGTCGCCGTGACGTCATCCGTTACCTGCTCTGCTCCGGGTCCATTGGGGGCATCGCTATCAAATTGGGGTTCCAACTTATCCATGGAAAATCAAATCCTGTCACACAAAAGAATAGGGCAGTCAGCCGAAACCGAGCCCGGATAGATACACGGTGAGCGCACCGGTTATGAAGGAATCAATGGCTGGGTGTCGCTCTCACCGGTGGGTGGCATGATGTTGGGTTTGAACTTGATATCGACGAAGTGCTTCAATGTCGTCACGCAGAAACGGCGCTCATAGACGTCGCACAGACGGCACTCCTGGGAGGTTTCCGGGCAGAAATTCTCCTTGTTGTGCCAGCATGGAGAGTTATTGTCGGTGATTACCGGGCAGTCCTGCTTGCCGGTGTGGTGACACTTCTTCATCTCCCAACAGGGAATCAGCGACATCAGGCGACGAATCCCGGCAATGCTGATGCCGGACTTGATCATGCGCCGCACTTCGATGAGCCACTGCACATCCCGCTCGGAGAAGTAGCGGGTGCCCGCCGGATTCTTGAAGGCGATGAAGAGCCCTTCCCGTTCGTACATGTGGATGGTGCGAATGGAGATACCCAATCGCTTGGCAACCACGCCGATCTTAACCATCTCATCCTGGTTGATCGAAACGGTGGGTGTGCCGGGTGTTGTGGTCATGCTGTTCTCTCCCCTCCAGGAAAGCGGTGGCCGCGGCCAGTGTCGGCAATCGTGCGTTCTTGTCTCGTTATTGAATCAGGACAGAATCACTCTCTCAGCCCCCCCTCGCACGCATACCTAATTAACAATAATTTATATCGAAACTGTCAAAATGAACAGCTTTTCTTCTCTTTTTTACAGCCACGACGTGCTCAAGAAACCATGAATAACAAGGACAAAACGTTGATTTATATTTATAAATAAAAAAACCGAACAGGCAGACCCTGTTCGGTTTTTTTTACAGACACGCTAAATCCGGATATCAAAAACGTCCCGGGAAGAGATTGTGGAAAGCGTCTTTGCCGACGAAGCGGGCGGCGTCTCCCAACTGCTCTTCGATGCGGATGAGCTGGTTGTATTTGGCAACCCGGTCGGAGCGGCTCAGGGAGCCGGTCTTGATCTGGCCGGCATTGGAGGCCACGGCGATATCGGAGATGGTGGTATCCTCGGTCTCGCCGGAGCGGTGGGAGATGACTGTGGTGTATCCGGCGCGCTGCGCCATCTGCACCGCATCCATGGTCTCGGTGAGGGTGCCGATCTGATTTACCTTGATCAGAATGGAGTTGGCCACCTTCTCCTGAATGCCACGGGCAAGAATCTTCGAATTGGTCACGTAGAGATCGTCCCCCACGAGCTGCACCTTGTTGCCCACGCGCTCGGTGAGCTTGGCCCACCCTTCCCAGTCGCTCTCGTCGCAGCCATCCTCGATGGAGAGAATCGGATAGAGGTGGGAGAGACGGTGGTAGTACTCCACCAGTTCGTCCACGTCCAGCTCCCGATTCTCACCGGCCAGGACATAGCGGTTCTTCTCCTTGTCGTAGAACTCGGAGGAGGCGCAGTCCAGCGCCAGCATGATCTCGTCACCCGCCGAGTAACCGGCGTTCTCGATCGCTTTGAGAATCACCTGAATCGCCTCTTCATTTGAGGCCAGGTTGGGGGCGAATCCCCCCTCGTCACCCACCGCGGTGTTGAGCCCCTTGCTGCTGAGCACCTTTTTGAGATGGTGGAAGATTTCGGCACCGATTCTCACCGCATCACGGAGCGACTCCGCCTGCATCGGCATCACCATGAACTCCTGGATGTCGACGTTGTTGTCGGCGTGGGAACCACCGTTGAGAATGTTCATCATCGGCACCGGCATCACCCGGGCGTTGGTGCCGCCCAGATAGCGGTAGAGGGGCAATCCGCACTCCGCCGCCGCCGCTTTGGCCGCCGCCAGGGAGACACCCAACAGGGCGTTGGCGCCCAGTCGCGATTTATTCTCGGTGCCGTCCAGCTCCACCAAACGGGCATCCAGCGCCGCCTGGGAGGCCACCTTCATCCCTTTGACGCCCTTCTTGATCTCGCCGTTGACGGCAGCCACCGCCTTGAGAACACCCTTGCCCAGAAAGCGCTTCTTGTCGCCATCCCGCAGCTCCACCGCCTCACGGGTACCGGTAGAGGCCCCGGAGGGAACCGCCGCCTGACCCATGGCACCGGACTCGGTGATCACGTCCACTTCCACGGTGGGGTTGCCTCGGGAATCGAGAATCTCGCGGGCACGTACTTTTTGAATCTTGCTCATGAAAAAGGTCTCCGACTCAGATCATGTTCTGGTGGTGTCCGCGCTCCAGACCAGATCGGGCTGGCGGGCGGCACGGGTCTCGTCAAGACGTCCCACCGGGGTGGTGTGCGGCGCGGTGCGGACGGTTTCAGGCTCGGTTTCCGCCTCCTTGCGGATGGCGATCATCGCAGCGACGAAACGGTCCAACTCCTCTTTGGATTCCGTCTCCGTCGGTTCAATCAACAGACACTCCGGCACCAACAGCGGAAAGTAGATGGTCGGTGCGTAAAAGCCATAATCCAGCAATCGTTTCGCAAAGTCCAGAGCCGTTACGCCAAAGGAATCGGCCTCGTTTTTCAGCGTCAGGATGAACTCATGGGTGGCACGCCTTTCGGGGAAGGCGGCGGTAAAGCCGGCTTCGGTAAGGCGCTTCATGAGATAATTGGCGTTGAGCACGGCAAACTCCGACACCCGCCGCATGCCGTTGGAGCCGGTGAGACGCAGATAGACGTAGGCGCGCAGTAGAACACCCACATTACCGGCAAAGGCCGACAGCGGCCCCATGCTCTGGGGGTACTCGCTGGCGTCGGTGAGGCGGAAGATGTCCCGTCCCTCATCATCGGTCCCGCGTCGGATGGTGGGGATGGGCAGGTGGGGCATCAGGCGCTGGTTCACCAGCACCGGTCCCGCGCCCGGTCCACCGCCGCCGTGGGGGGTGGCGAAGGTTTTGTGCACGTTGAGGTGCACGCAATCAAACCCCATGTCACCGGGCCGTACCCGCTGGGCGATGGCGTTGAGATTCGCGCCGTCGTAGTAGAGCAGCCCACCGGCGTCGTGCACCACTTTCGCCATCTCGCGGATGCTGCGTTCGAACACCCCCAGCGTCGACGGGTTGGTGAGCATCAACCCGGCTGTCTGCGGACCGACGGCGGCTTTGAGCGCCTCCAGATCCACATCGCCGTCGCTCAGGGTGGGGATCTCCTTCACCGTATAGCCGCACATGGTGGCGGTGGCCGGATTGGTGCCGTGGGAGGCGTCGGGCACCAGAATCTCGGTGCGGTTCCGATCGTCGCGGGCGTCGTGGAAGGCGCGAATCATCGCCACACCGGCAAACTCCCCCTGCGCCCCGGCCATGGGGGTGAGAGAGACGCCCGGCAGACCGATCAGCCCCTTCAGCATCCGTTGCAGATCGTAGAGGCACGACAGCACCCCCTGCCCCAGATCCGCATCCACCGGCGACAGCGGATGACGGCCCAGAAACCCCGGATGCAGCGCTAACGTATTACAAACCTTGGGGTTGTACTTCATCGTACAGGAGCCAAGGGGGTAGAAATTGGTGTCGATGGAGTAGTTGATCTGCGACAGCCGGGTGTAGTGGCGCACCGCCTCCAGCTCCGACACCTCCGGCAGTGGCAGCGGCGCCGTGCGCAGGGCGTTCTCCGGCAGATCACTGAGAATGGCGCGTCCTCCCGCCTCCTTCAGCGTGATCCCCATGGGGGCGTGCACCATGCTGCGACGCCCTTTGCGGCTGCTCTCGAAAATTACAGACATGCCAGCTCCTCCCGCAGCGTTTCGGCAAAGGCGTCGATCAGAATCGCATCGTGAATCTCGGTGGCGCAGAGCAGAATCTCCCGCCGCCGCTCCGGATACCACAACGACAGCGGCAACCCGGCGGCGTAGCCCTTTTTGGCCATGCGCTGCATCAGGTTCGGAACCGCCTTGTCATCCTGGCTGTTGATCCCGTCCAGAGTGATGATGAACTCGTGGAAGAAGGGGCCGGTGTAGCGAATCGACACACCGGGAACCACCTCCACCGCATCCCGCAGATGCTGGGCGTTGGCGTGGCAGGAGATCGCCGTTTCGTGCAGTCCCTGCGGTCCCAGCAGCGTCATGTAGAGGGTGGCGGCGGTGGTCATCAAGCCTTGATTGGTGCAGATGTTCGACGTGGCCCGTGAGCGACGGATGTGCTGTTCCCGCGCTTGCAGCGTCAGAACGAACCCCTCCCGCCCCTGGCCATCCACCGTCCGGCCAACGATGCGGCCGGGAACCTGCCGCACCAGTGCCTTCTTGGCGGTGAGAAATCCGAAATAGGGGCCTCCCGACGACAGGGGAATGCCCAGGGGTTGGCCTTCACCACAGGCGATATCCACCCCGTCGCTGCCCCACTGTCCCGGCGGTTTCAGCAGCGCCATCGCCATGGGATTTACGGCGGCGATGGAGAGGGCTCCCCGCGCTTTTGCCCAGTCGGTCAGCGTGTCCACATCCTCCAACTGCCCGAACAGATTGGGTTGCGGAATCACCAGCGCGGCGATCTCCTCCGAATCGAACTCGGCCAGCGCCGACGGCTGCACCACGCCGTACTTCGAGTCGATGCGCACCGTCTTCAAGATGATGCCCTGATGGCGTACCAGGGTGTGCACCACCTGCCGCCAGACCGGATGCAGGCTCTCCGGCATCAGCACCACTTTCGACTTAACCTTGCGATTGGCGCGAATCGCCATCAACACCGCTTCCGCCAGAGCGCTGGCGCCGTCGTAGAGCGATGCGTTGGAGAGATCCATCGCCATCAGACCGGCGATCATGGTCTGAAACTCGTAGAGTGTCTGTAACGTGCCTTGGCTCGCTTCCGCCTGATAGGGGGTGTAGGCGGTGTAGAACTCGCCACGGGTCACCAGTTCCCACACCGCAGCGGGAATGTGGTGATCGTAGGCACCGGCGCCGATGAAGTTGGTCAGCGTCCGATCCGAGGCGGCCCGCTGGCGCAGGTCGGCTGCTACCCGCCACTCCGGTGCGCCTTCGGGAATCATATTCTCCGAATCCACCTTCAGCTCCGCAGGTATCTCGTCAAACAGATCCTGAGTCGTGTTTACCCCGATGACCGCAAGCATCTCGGCCACATCCGCGTCGGTATGGGGAATGTATGGCACCGTCGTCTTCCTGATTGTCTGTTGGGATGAATGGTGATTACTGGTTGAGTAATGACTCTCTCGTTATCAATGTCGGAGGAGCCCTTGCCGCTGTCTCTTTTTTTGGCGACTGTGGGTGTGTTTTTTTTGGCGACTGTGGGTGTGTGCGGCTTTAGGTCCGGCGCCACTCACGCACTCCTTTGTGATGCCCGACAATCGGTGCCATCTCCGTATTTTGCCTCTCTGGGTGGGAGCAACACCGGATCACCTCGCCGTTGACGTAGCCGTGGGCGTACTTCTCACTCGCCGTTGACGTAGTGGCCGTGGACGCACCTCTCAGTCGCCGTTGACGTGGCCGTGGACGCACCTCTCAAAAGAGGGATCACACCCTTAACAGGTCGCCTTCTCCGATGCACTCCCCTCCCCCTCCGGCGCGCGATACACTTGCGGGGAGGGGGAGCCTGTTTCGGGTATATCCCGACGTTGGAGGCTCCGTCCGACCCGGTGTTAGGAGGGTGTACCCGAAACAGGCTCCCCCGACCAAACCATCATAACCAGCCACACCCAAGCGCGCCCAGTACACCCATATATTTCTTTTAGAAATATATTTTTTTTAGACACGGTGACTGTGTGCTGTTTTAGGTTCAACTCCAATCGCTCACTACTGTGTTGTGCCCGACAATCGGTGCCATCTCCGTGCTCTACCTCTCCGGATAGAAATCACACCGGATAAACCAGCCGTTGACGTGGCCGTGGACGCACCTCTCAAAAGAGGGATCACACCCTTAACAGGTCGCCTCCTCCGATACTCTCCACCCACCCTCAGGCGCGCGATACACTTGTGGGGAGGGGGAGCCTGTTTCGGGTATATCCCGACGTTGGAGGCTCCGTCCTCTTTTTTTGGCGACGGTGGGTGTGTGCTGTTTTAGGTTCAACTCCAATCGCTCACTACTGTGTTGTACACGACATGCGGCGCCATCTCCGTACTCTTCCTCTCTGGATAGAAATCACACCGGATAAACCAGCCGTTGACGTGGCCGTACCTCTCAAGAGAGGAAACACACTCAACACCGGACGCCTCCTCCGACACACTCCCCACCCCTCCGGCGCGCGATGAAATTCGAGGGAGGGGGGCGTGTTCTGTGCATCCCCGACGTTGGAGGCTCCGTCCGACCCG